>NZ_WLUG01000064.1:0-59520 GCF_009706505.1 Providencia sp. wls1922
TTAGTTTACCAATTCTAATTATCAGTTAACTGATAATCTGAAAACAGTAAATCATGTTTTTGAAAGCAGCGCTCCGGCGCTGCTTTTTTTATTGCAGGTGTTTTATATTCCCCATTATCGAATCTGATAACCGTCTTATTTGTTAATAATCCCACTAATTAGATTAACTCACTGGTCTATACTCAATTTTTGGTTAAATTTGATGTAATGGCTATCTAGCTCACAAGATCACACCAATTTTTAGTAAAACAATTGGCAAAAACCCTCTTCCAAGTTACTCTGATAGCTCGACATTTTCCGTTGTACCTCTTTTCAGCTAAACCACAGAGTTTTGGAATCGACAATATGTTTGAGAAAATCATTTCTGCCCCAGCTGACCCTATCCTCGGTCTTGCTGATAGTTTCCGTGCTGATCCTCGCGATAACAAAATCAACCTCGGTATCGGTGTCTACAAAGACGAATCAGGTAAAACCCCTGTTCTAGACACCGTCAAAAAAGCAGAGAAATTCCTGCTAGACAACGAGAATACCAAAAACTACCTCGCGATTAGCGGAATGCCGGAGTTTGGTCGTGTCACTCAAACGCTGCTGTTTGGTGCTAACCATGAAATCATCAGCTCACAACGTGCTCGTACGGCGCAAGCGCCAGGTGGTACAGGTGCCCTGCGTATCGCAGCCGATTTCATTGCTAAACAAACTAACGCAAAGCGTGTTTGGATCAGCAACCCAACGTGGCCTAACCATAAGAATATTTTCGAAGCAGCTGGTTTAGAAGTGCTGACTTACAATTACTACGATGCAGCCAACCACAGTATGGACTTTGCTGGCATGCTAAACAGCCTGTCATCTGCGGTTGCTGGTGATGTGATTGTTCTCCATGGCTGCTGCCATAACCCAACTGGTATTGACCCAACGCCAGAGCAATGGACTCAACTGGCTGCTCTGTGTGCTGAAAAAGGGTTATTACCTGTATTCGACTTCGCTTACCAAGGTTTTGCGAAAGGTTTAGATGAAGATGCAGAAGGCTTACGCATTTTCACCAAAAACAACCCAGAAATGATTGTTGCCAGCTCATTCTCGAAAAACTTCGGTCTGTACAATGAGCGTGTGGGTGCTTGCACCATCATCGCCAAAGATAGCGATAACGCAGAGCGCGCATTTAGCCAAGCGAAAGCGGTTATTCGTGCTAACTACTCCAACCCACCAGCACACGGTGCGGCGGTGGTTACCACTATCCTGTCTGATGAAACATTAAAAGCTGAGTGGATCCAAGAACTGACCTCAATGCGCGAACGTATTAAACGTATGCGTCAACTGCTGGTTAAAACATTGGAAGAGAAAGGCGCTAAACAAGACTTTAGCTTCATCATCAACCAAAATGGGATGTTCTCCTTCAGTGGGCTAACTAAAGAGCAGGTAGAGCGTCTACGTAGCGAATTTGGTATCTACGCAGTAAGTTCTGGCCGCATCAACGTGGCTGGCTTAACACTGGAAAACATGGTTCCGCTGTGTGATGCTATTGTAAAAGTGCTTTAAGATTCAATTTGGAATCTGATGAATTGCAAAACACCCCTTAATGGGGTGTTTTTTTGTTTTTACATCAATAGGAATTACAGAACGTTAAGAAAATACTCCGTTGTCGACACCGCGCCCCAATGAGGCACTGGCGAATTCTTTTTAGATTGATTTTCCAAATTGCTTTCATGCTCAATCCGCTGCTCTGCAAGCAGTTGAACCAAACGATCAATCTTTAAATCCACATTCGGTTGTGAAAGTTTTGGATGATTATTCATGTGAATCACCTGCATCACATTAGCCATCGAACCTTGGTGATTATTATGGCGTAGTGTGACCGTTCTTCCGCTGTATGACTGATAGGTTGTCTCCACAATAGTAGGAGATACTTCCTGATAACGGATAGCATCTATCTTAAAGTCAATCAGAGCCACTTGATTACGCCCTTCAAAATCATGAATGGCCACATTTCCTTGCCCATGACCACTCACAATGTAGAGATCATCGCCTTTCTCGCCGGAAAGCTTGTCATTGCCAGTTAACGAAATCAGAACATCCCGCCCCATACCTTTTGCCAGTAAAGTATCATCACCTTCCCCACCATACAGAACGTTCTCACCATCAAAGCAAATCAGTTTATCATTCCCATTCCCACCCTTGATCACGCGCCCTTGGGAGGATTCATCAACAATTTCATCATCGCCATCTAACGTATCTATCAAAAAGTGTTCGCTAGGTGTTTTTATTAAGATGGCATCATTTCCTGTGGTTTGTTTCAATGGTTTAGCCATTCCCTTTAATGTTTCAGCTAATTCACTCACTGGCTTCCAGGTTGCTAATCGACCAGACTGTTTAGCTAAATCCTGTTGAGCGGATAAGTAGTCTACTAATGGTGTCATTCCATTTTTTGCCGAAGAGAAATATTCCGCATCTAATTGCTCATAGTGATGCACAGTAACACTAGCGTTGCTGCCATCGGTTGGCGGTTTGATTTTGACGATTTTTCCCGCTTGAGAAACATAAAGGTGATACTGTATTTCCCCTGAGGCATCCTTAATCACTTGTGGTTTAAAGTTAATTAGATGGATGTGGTTATCACCGAGATTGTCTTCTAAATAAACAGTACCAGAATGGTTTCCATCAATAACATAGTGGTCATTCCCCGCCTCCCCCATTAAGGTGTCATTTCCTTGACTTGACAACAATAAGTCATCGCCTTCACCACCACTCAAAAAATTGTCTCCGGCGCCACCATATAACACATTATTACCATCAATAGCTTTGATATTGTCATCCCCTTCACCACCTATCAGTATGTAACTGGCTAGGCTTCTATTGATAATAATGTCATCGCCATCTTTCCCATCAATGATATGCCGCTCAGACAGATAGCCTACTGGTAAAATAATTTCATCGGCACTGTCACTACTCTTAGAAACAGGTTTCAGTGGCATAAGGCTCTGAGTCTGCAAATCTAATGAAAACATATTGCTGTTTCTATCCTGAATCAAAATAACATCGGTCAATTTGTCATCAACATTGACGAAATTAATCGCTAATTGCCGCTGACCGAATTTATCCTTGCTATATAGCGTTAACCCCTCCATTGACAATGCATACCCATTATCGGTAGGCAGAAGTAAGATGACTTTATCATCTGCCGTAAATTGCCCATTAACCGATGCAAAATCAAAGGTGATTGTCGAACGCTCATCTTCCGCATGTACGATTTGATAGGTATCTATTCCGCGGCTGGCATGAATGTAACTTCCAGAACTAATCAGTGATAATAGATTGTTCTTATCATCCCCCTGATACACCAAATTCTCCGCTCGCCCAACTGGCGTAAACCATCCCCAACTTGGAGCTATATGATGGCGATTTTGGTTGATGGTAATGGCGTTTAACGTTTCATCAATTTTGACTGATTTACCATCCGAACTTGTGAGTTGGTCATTTTCTTGAATATAGCTAATATTGAAGAATTGAGTCGGCATCCCTTCATCTAACACTTTGATCTGGCTGGTCATCACAAAACCATCTTTCGTATGTAACCGATAAGTATGGTTGGCTTTTTGTTGACCTTGGCTCACCGTAGTCACGTTATTCAAGACAATCGTTACCGAACTCTCAACATTGCTGTAAGTAAAATCATCCACCTTGGAGCTAGGCAGCGAAATGACGAGATACAAGTTATTATCTTGAAGATAGACCTGTTTTATTTCATTCAGTGAATACGCTAGGCTAACAATGCTTTGAGATTGGCTGGACTCATCAATAACCACTTTTACGTGATACTGTTGATGGTTATGTTGGTAGATTGGGTTAAGCGTCGTTTTTGTTTTGACTGCTTTTAGTTTCCTATCCCAATAACGGTTCGTCAGATAAAGGTTATCCACATCCGTCGTCCAATCAAAACGTCGGATATGGTAACTATCATCGCCCTGACCACCCACTGCCGTTCCTTGGGTTAAAATCAGTTTATCGTTACCACCTTCCCCAATAAGTAAATCTTTACCCAATCCACCATCAAGAATATTAGCCATATCATTGCCACGTAACCGGTCATTGCTATTTCCTTTGATGAGGATATTCTCGATACTTTGTAAATGGGCAACCGAAATAAATTGATGTGTAAACTGATGTTTATAGTGCAAACTATTTAACGCTAAATTGGCATGGACATCGTAACCTTCAGGTAAGCCATCGACCACGACAGTGTCTTGTCCTTGCTGACCATCTAGGTACTTTGTTGGTTTATTATCATCACGGGAACGAAGTGACGTTAAACTACTGTCCCGAATATAAAACAGGTCGTCTTTATTTCCCCCCGCAAAATATTTCTCCCCAGAAAGAACTTGGAAGGCATTTTTTTGTTCTTGATGGCCGATAAGCAAGTCATTGCCATTCCCTGTATTCCAACTCGTTCCTCGGCTATGCGGGTTCTTAAGATAAAGGCTAATACCTTTTTTATCATTAACTAAATGCTCACTTTCTAGTCGCTCATTTTCTTGCAATATCTGCTGCCCTAATACACCAAACTCCCTTTTTTTTGAATAGAAGCTCAACTGCTCAGGGTTCGATTTATCTAATTGATCTTTTAACGATAATGTAACGTCACCATTTGATATACGATGACGAGTTTGAAATTCATCAAGTAGTGGATTATTGTAGGCGGAATTTAAATAATAGCGTTCGTGGGTTGGCACACTCCCTGTACGCTTTTGGTCTATAACCTCTTTAGCTTTTTTACGCGGACTAAAATTTTTCCTCAGATCCCATCCGTGATTAGCATAAAATTTTCTTAAATTTCGATACCATGTAGTATCTCTTATCACCTGATTCGCCAAAATAAAATCGACTTCCTCCTCAGTGAACGATGGAGCACCTTTTTGTGTATAACGTAATCCCCACGTATGCATACCATAATATCCTTCTTCTAGGGTTCCGTAAAAATGGTTACCATAACGATCAATTAGATAATATCGGCGTTCTTTTTCATAAGTGGGTTTCTCTATAACCGTCAAATGATGATCAAAACCGGCTTGTAAAATACCGTTTCTAAACTGTGCAAGATCCATTTGCCACTCTTGTTCTTTAAATGCATTGATATATAACTGGGTACTCATTTCTTGTTGGCTACGTAACGTGGGCTCTAGCCCTAGCGCCCCACGAATCCCTTCTTCTAATTCACGATCCCAATCAATATCAATCACTGCTTTAATATTTTCGACAGCACGAACACCGTTATAGATCCAGCCACCAACAAGTAAGATCCCCCCAACGACTAATCCCGCCACAGGGACAGTGGAAGCGCCTACGAGTACAGCAATAACCGTGACACCATTCACCACCGCACTAACAATCGAAAATGACGCATTAACAATTAAATCTTGGCGCTGCTTAGGATCAGTTACACTATCTAACTTAGAAAGATTATCGTAGGCTTGATAAGCATCGATACCCATCCCAACTAAATTGAAAATAACGACAACACCTGCCGCGACCCTTGCCCTAACTAAAGAAGTCGTACCTTTATTTGAAGCAACATTTAACATTAATGGCTGTATTATCATGTCGCCATAATTAAAAAAAGCAGAGCCACAAAGTAAATACAGCTGCTTCTCTAACTCTTTAGCTTGTTCAGCAGTGATATCTGGGTTATCCAATCTATTTAAAATTGAATAAGCCCCAATGAGGCTCTGGATAACCCCGGCCCCCCCCATGCTTTGCCCAAAGCGATTAGCAATCCGGCGAAATAACGGTAATTGCATACCTACCTGCCGAAGTTTTTTTAATGTAGGTGATGAAATAGCCTCTTGTTGAATATCTACATCATTTGCTAAATATTTAAATTGTTTTTTAAGCAATCCAGACTCAGTAAAGTTTGCATCACGTTTCACCAATTGATAAATATCCTCTGAACTTAATTGTTCATAAAATATCTTTATAAACGCAATATCATCTTTATTCCCGTCCATTAACGTAAAATACATCACCAATTTTTCAGGTGAAAAGCGTATATTCTTATGCAGATTAGGTAATGCCATATCTCCATGAGAAATAGGCTTTCCATCTATTGTCGCGCCAAGATGCTGTAATTTAGAAAATGCTATTTTTTCTCCATTTAATTCAACCCAACGATTTTGGGTCGAATTAAACTCCGCCTGTTCCATAATTAACGTTCGCTGATTTAGCGGTTCAGATAGCGCCTCTTTCAATTCACTATCTTCAAGATTGATAAATTGCAGATCGGCTCTAAAATCGCCATCGCTAGTTAACTGAAATCCTGCCGAAGCTCCCCGAGAAATAGATTGTCCATCAGCAAGTTCTATCGTTTGATTAAAATAGTTTTTTAAATGTTGTTTAAATTGATGCTTTGCTGTCTGAAGAGAGGCATTTTCACTGGTAAATTGGATGCCTTGAGGGTCAAATAAACTAAATTCATAAACACCATTGCGTTTCACGTAAATAACGGTATAGCTCGTCATTTTTCCTTTCAAGAATACAATCCCATTTACCGAGTCAGCCTTAGTGGAAAATAGTGTTGAGATTGATTGATCAGCAATCGTGACCCCACTATTTTTAACTCGCGTATTTATATCCTGCTCATATTGCTGTATTTTATCCAGCAATACCTCACCAGAGTCCGTTAAAATACCTTGTTGTTTAGCCCATTCAAGTTGTGCTTTTTGCTCTAAGAAATTTCTCGCGGCATAACTGTCTGTCAGATGATATTCAATGGCATATACAGCACCTAAAGTTTGGTCGATAGATTGAGCCGGCTTATCTGAGCGAATTATTCCATGATTAATTAAACCGCTATGATATCCCGCCTCCATCTGGTTTTGATAATTCAATAACTGATTATATTGTTTCAAACGTTGAGTTTGGCTATTTTCATAAGCATCTAATGCCTCTGAAAATGAAAGCCCTTTCAGGGACGCGTTTTCCCCATCAAAATGATTATCACTAATCTGGCTAAGCCCCTCTAATTTATCACTAAAAAGCATAAATTTATTATGGTCAGTAACCAAATCTAATATTTTTCCTTTATCAATCCCATCACCTGCAGGAAATAGAGATTTAAGTAACTCAATTGAGTGGTCACTCAGATTATTTAATACCGACAAATCATTTTTAATGGCTAACAGCAACCTTTGCATTTTTATTGCTTGTCGCGGGTGAGACAATTGCAGGTCCGGCTCAGTACTCTCCGATAACCATGAACGTAGCTGAGTTTTATCTTTGTTCAGCGATTGGTTATATTCTGCATTGACGAACGGGTCGTGAAGTGCAATTTTGAATTTTCGTTGGTCAAAATTCCCGTGCTCATTCGTAAAATCGTCTGCTAAATAAGGATGGTCTGTCAAACGGATCGCGTTGAGATCCTGTTCTCCTAGTGCTACTTTTTCAAACAACGCTTGAATTTTTTGCCCTTTTGTTGTGGATGACGCTCCTCGCTCATGAGTAAATTTCGACAACACCTTAGTCTCGAACCCATGCTGTTTTAACGTCGCTTCAAGCTCAGAAGTAAAGCTGCGATGTTCCGCAGCCTCGGTGATCATCCCCTTACTCATGGAGTGATATAGAATATGGTCTGGTGCCGCGAATGGGTATTTTTGTTTAACCGCAACTAGTCCTGAAACCAAGTTTATATTTGATGTACGTAAGGTTTCACCATCACCTATCAGCAGCCAATCCACCTTTTTTTGGCTCTCTACTAATGAGGCAATCGAAGCCTCACCGTATTCAATAGTCCATTTTTTCGCCTCTGCATCCATTTGAAAAATCAGCGTATTATATGGATTTTTCGCTGCCCAACTTTCTGCAAGTTGGCGACCTTTTCCATCACCAGTAAGGCGGATAATGACCGTTAAATTTGAGTCTGTGACAGTCGATGTCGGGCTGGATAGTTTTTGTATACGTGTTTTATCAACCATTTTCCATAATGGGATAGACGTCATTCCTTCTTGATTTAGTTTTTTCGTAAAATCACGATAGAAATTATCGGGTAATTCCCCACCCATTTTTTTTAACTCGCCGACAAATAATCGGTAAGCTTCAGGGTTATAAATCACTTTCTTCAAGAGATTGAGATCTAAATTTCGCGTCTCAGGATCCCTAAATGCAGAGAAATGGTCAGGTTCGGTATAGTCGTTTAATTGGCTTATGGATAATTCGCCACGGCGCACTTCATTGATAAAAAACAGTGTGCTCGATTGCCGATTGACACGAATTTGCTGTGTTTCAGGGTGATATTGATAAACAAACTTATAGCCATCGGTACTCGTGGATTCATTAGGATCACCCGTTGGCGCAATAAATTTTGTTCCTAGATAATCATTATTAATATTCCGATTATAAGCCGTTACTGGCATATGCATATTATGTTCGGCAAATAGGCTGACAGCTTTCATCGCAAAGTTTTCATTAACGCCTCCACGACTTAAATTACATCCTAGCATCACCAATTTATCGGGATTATGAGTATTTGATATTTGGCGCTTTAAATACCGCAGGCCATCAACATACTGCTGCGCAGATTTCCCTACATACGTTGTCGGCTGATGCTGGCCGTAATATTTACCGTGTCCCACCGTGATCCAACGTACTTTTCCTGTTTTTAGCCGTTCGACATCCCCTTGCAACACTTTGTATTGCTTGGTTTGTATATCAAATTGCACCACCATTGAATCATCGGGGTGTTTAGAAAATGCGTACGCCGTCGACCATGCAGAGATATCATCCCCTCCAAGCTGAATAATCACATTGTAATCATACTTCGTCGGCTTTACGGAACTGATCATTTCCGTATTTTGTTTTTTAGCCTCTTGATATCGCGACATAGGATCCTGCCACTGATCAATTGAGTCGGTTGTCGGAGATCGCTCCCCGGCGAGGAACTCAGAATGATTCTGCGTCATATGCTGAAGATAAATATCATCAAATCCTGTATCTAATTGAGCGACGGGTTTGCCGAGTTGTCGCTCCATTTCATTATCGTAGTGCTGACGCTGTTGGTGAATTGCCGCAACATCCACATTAAGCTCGAATTGATTGGCTAAGCTTTTTTTTCCGCGCCAACTCAGCACGCCCTTCAATAAAGCTGCTTGATATTTTTTTTTGGGGATCAAAATATTGCTTAAGATCCCCTATACTCCATTTTTTATTTAATGGAACACGATAACCTTGGTTGATTAGTAGCTGCTGAAAATTTGATAGTTCTTTTACATTATAAATAATAATGGCGCCAAAGGCGTTCATCGGAAAATAGATGGATATCGCTTCGAAGAAACCTGTTAAGGCATTTCGTATCTTTAATTTTTTAGGTGGGAAAAACGTAATCGGAAAGTTTTCTTTCATGACACTTGCCGGGTTTGCATCATCCGCACCATGGTGAATTAACTCCATACCATCTGTGCGGCCAAGCTCCTTGTTTAGCTTATTTTTGATCTCTTTAATTCTGTTATTAGTGATGCCATTGTCCCTACCTTCATACTTATTATATTCCGCTTCATTGGTATATAACGCTTTCTGACGTGGAGTTAGCTCATCATAATTCACACTGGCTTTCCATTCTGCCCAAGTTGGCATTTCACTCACTTTGACATAGTGTTCCAGCTCTGAAATTGGGAAAATAATACTGAATAAATCATAATCTGCGGTCATGGCTTTCCCCGTTTTAGGGTCACCAACAACATAAAGTGGTTTAATTTCACCATTATCTTGATAATATACTTGCCAAGTATCCACTCCATCTCGAGTTAATTTTTTCAATATAAAATGGAATTCACTTCCATCAAGAACAGAAGTAACCTGAATATCGCCATTTTTATTTATAGTCGTTGGTGATGAAATGGTTTTATATTGTTGGAGTTCGTTAATACGCTCAGATGTTATTTCCAATATCACCGAAACACCCTTGCCTTCCGCCAGCGAATCTTGGACATAACTATTATATTTTTTGCTTTCTGCCCGTCCTGATGATTTAGCAAATCTCTGTTCGACAGGTATAAATCCTGAGTGAGGTCCCCAATCTGCACTCTTTCCTTTTATCGCCAGCCCTTTACTACTATAGTGACCGGATTGCATCAATGAACTCGATTTCTCATCTACCGGACGAAAGCCAATAATAATATTCTCTCTATCTGCTACTAGTGAAAAAGCTTTTTGGTGCTCAATGGGTATCCCGATATTTTTATTTTTTTCCGGCGTTGATAACGGTTCAAGTTTTAAGTTGATATTCGCGTAATTATGACTACTGGCATGAAGACTTGGTGCGGAAGTTACTACATTTTTTAATTTAATCACATCAAAGTTACTGCTAACGGAATACACTTTGCTTTCGTTTTGAGAAATAACGATATCACCTGATATTTTAGATAACGTTTCCAGATTATCATTTATTCGTGTTTTCAATTCTGCCACATCGAGTATATCAGTGAAGATAAAATATTTTTTCCCGTTTAAATCCGCTTTAATTTTAACAAATTCATTCTCTAAGAAAAATTCTTGATATATCAACTTATTTTTTTTATTGTTATCGAGATAAACAGTTTCTTTCCCTTCAGCTAAAAGCAAGCTTTCTGTCAGCTTAATATTCTCAATATTAAGATTTTTTAAAGGTGCTCTTTGAAATTCATTTTTATAAAATGATGAGTAACCGATACCAAAATCACCGTTTTCCTTTCTTAAAAAACCGTAATAATCTGCCTGTTTATCAACAAAGTCGATAATAAATGCCTTGAAGCTTGCTTCGTCATAGTATTTAAAAATACCATAATTAGGATCAAAGAAATTGTAATCCCATGATTGCGTTTTCTGGTTGTAATTTACTACCAATGCCATGGAATGATTTACAGCCTTAAATTCAAACAATAATATTTCTTGACTTTTATTCGTATGGCTAGAAATTTTATGAATAAATTCACTGAGGTTAATTTCGCTACGATAGCTCTCCCTACCGTTATAATTATGATTATCTAAATCTAATGAAACTCCGTTTTTCCTATTGTTTTCTTTTTGAATTTTATAGTTATCAAAATCAAGACTCTTTAAGATCATCTCTTGAGAAAAATTCGCATCGTTAATATCAAAGTTTTTCGCTATTTCATTTTTCCGGCTAGAAAATCGTTCATGAAACTGCTTGAACCAAGGGTCTTGGGCCAATGGATTATTACGTTTCTCAATCTGGCTAAATTCGATTTCCAACGCATCGTAAAATTGATGTAATTTTATTTTTTGAAGCTCTTTAAGATTATCTGCATACTGTTGCTTATTTTTATTTTTTTCACGATATTTTTTATATGATTCGATACCTTCATCAATCGAATGACTCATATATTCCAGAAAAGACTTCCCTTCAATTGGCGTAACATACCGATACGATAAATTTGCATGAATAACGGATGAATCAGTTTCGATTCTATGAGTATATATCACATCTTTTAAATACTCATTGAATAGTACACTTGCGTGCATTTTTAATGATTTAGCTCTGACTTTATCATAAGCATTTTTATATTCTGTTTTATCATCGATAATATTTATTAATTCATTTAACTTATTAAGATAATCGTTCCCTTGGCCTATTGAACTATAAGATAAGAACTCATTTGAAAACCCATAACAGTAGCCATCTGACATGGAATAATCCACACCATCCCATGTCACCATTTTTTTTAAGTGACTCAACCTACTTTGCGATTTTTCGCCTCTGAAAAAATTCGCGATTTTCCCTTTGTTATCAAACTCTTTTAAATTAATTAATAACGTTTCTTGTGAAAATCTCAACTCAATATTTGGCTTTGGCATTTATACCTCATTGTTAAAATCAATATATTCTTTAAATTAATAAATAAGCAACTGATTACCTATTTATTAAAAAATACCAAAGATAATTAACAGAATAAAACCGAAGAAATATAATTAGGATATAGTTTATTTTTTTATAAATGAGTTTTAAATTTTTATACAAAAAAGCCCCAATTAAGAGGCTTTTATAGGAGGTTTTTATTCAAACATCATTACCAAACCGGTAATTCATCTTGTAAGAAAGGATTAGAAATACGCTCATACCCTAATGTGGACATAGGACCATGCCCTGGAATAAAGTGATAATCATCACCAAGAGGTAGCAATTTATTTTTAATCGATGCGATAAGATCTTGATGGTTTCCGCGCGGGAAATCGCTGCGCCCGACACCACCTTTAAATAACACATCGCCCATGGAGATGAGTTTGTCAGCATGGTTCACAAAAACAATGTGACCGGGTGTATGGCCAGGGCAATGCAGCACATCAAATTGAATATTTCCACACGTGATGCTATCCCCCTCTTCTAACCAATGATCTGGTGTGAAATCAGGGCAATCACCAATATAAAACATCGCATTTTGCTCAGCGAGATTTTCAATCCAGAAAGCATCTTCTTTCTGCGGACCATAAATCGGTACACCGAAATGTTTTGCAAGGGGGGCTGAGGCGCCAATATGGTCAGAATGACCGTGGGTCAGTAAGATTTTTGTTAATGTTAATCCGCGGCTTTCAATGGCGGCAATCAGCTTTTCAGCCTCACCACCAGGATCAACAATCACTGCATTCATTGAGGTTTCATCCCAGATAACCTGACAGTTTTGCATAAACGGGGTTACTGGGATAATAGTATATTTCATCGAACAATCACTCCATAATCTGTGTCACCTATGCACAGATTACCATGTTCTCACTGGACCTGTATCGATATGAATGAAATTGCTTTTCGGATAATAGCCCACACCGCCAGCACTCATTTTTAACGCCGCTTTACGGATGTTACTTAGCTGCAAGCCTTCAATATGGAAATCCATCGCTTGCCCACGGGTATGGTAGCTTTGTTTAGCCACACCAGAGCTCTTACGACGCAATGCATTATTCGTTTCTAATGAACGGTAACCTGAAATCAGCTGAACTGGCTTATTGGTTCCCATCATCATTTGCAGTAAATAAATTTGGTCAAATAATTTAGGATCAATGGTTTTCACTTTATCGCAGCGATAATCACGGAAAAGGTGATTTAAGCGAGCTAATTCAGATTTATTATAACGGCGACCATCGAAAAATTCGGTCTTTAAAAACTCACCTGTATTTAAGTTTTGAAAACGTAAAATTCTTGGGCGAGGTGTACTCATTGCAGCAAGTACATGATTAGGTAATAGTCCCAGACCGATTGCGGCAGCACCAATTCCCAACCACTTTCTGCGGTTTTGATCAATCATATCCATAGGTGATAACTCAGGTGTTAATTATTCAGTAAATATACATTTCAACTTCATCAGTCTAGCAAAGGATATTTAGCTTTAATGTATAATTATGTAAAGAATTGCGTAAATTAAGGAAAATCCATCACTTTTATGCAAAAAGGTGAGTGAAATCACTTATAACATGCCGATTAAGACGACTTTAATTCCTTACTGCGTATGATATGTAAACACAATGCATTCAATATATAAATATATTAAAACGGAATTGTTAGGAAGATTTAGGAATTAATGCAGGAAATAGCATCGAGGAGCCTAAGCCCCTCGAGTAATAGTCACTATTTTAAAATTACTTTGATTGCAGGCAGATATTTTTCTGCATTACCAATACTGCCATCATATTGATAAATATCAGCCCGGTATTGCGGTTGGTCATCTTTATCAACCCACGCAGTTTGATAGTAAAGGTACACAGGAATACGGTCAGGAATATTCACATAACGTGTTGAACCTTCTTTTAATGCCCCATCAATGCGAGTCTGAGCCCAACCTGCGTCACCTAATAATATCGTCGCTAGCTCACTAGCCTTATTTACACGAACACAGCCTGAACTAATTGCTCTGGCATTTTTATTAAACAAACTATGGTTCGGTGTATCATGCAAATAAATCGCATCTGAGCTTGGCATATTAAACTTATAACGCCCTAAAGAGTTACTTGAGCCTGGTGCTTGACGAATGCGATAAGGGAAATTCGCTGGAGTAATATTTTCCCAGTCGATTGTATAAGGGTCGATTTCATAAGCATCTTGCCCCCAACCTGAATAAACCGTATAGCCTTTGCGGCTAAAGTAGCTTGGATCCATTTTACCTTTCGGCGCAATATCCTTGCGCGCCAAACTGGTTGGCACACTCCAAGGTGGGTTAATCACCACATTATTCAGTGCGCTGCTCATAATTGGCGTTTTACGATCTGCACGCCCAACAATCACTTTCGAATCCAAAATGATGTCGTTATTCAGATAAAAATCCAATGTGTACGCAGGAATATTCACCAAGATTCCTGTACCACTACTTTCCGGCACAATCCGTAAACGCTGAATATTCAGTGCCATCAGCCCCGCTTTTTGTTTTGGCTGCATATTGAGCCAAACACGCGTGCCTTTACCAATCACACCGTCAGCTTCTAAACCATATTGAAGCTGAAATTTTTTCACTGCATCCACTAAGTCATCACTATACACACGGGCATTGGCGGTGACTTTATTGATCTCTTCTGGCGGTGCGGATGCATCAACGGCTTCACCAACCGCAGAGGCTTCCAATAATCCATCTCGCACTAAAATCTCACGGAGCGTAATGACATCATCACTGGCTTGACCCGGTTTTAATGCCTTTGTACTTGTAATTTCTAACGTATCTTCCGGCAATGCGAGCTGTTTTAGCATCTCTTTGCGCATCGGCTGATACATCGCGTGTTTCGGTGCTTGAGCCTTCACCCACTCACCCAGGCGATGTTCAGATTCAGCCTCTAACCACGGTTTCATTTGTGCCGCAGTTGGTGCGATAATTTTATAAGGACGGCTGGTGTATAACCAATATTGTCCCGTTGACTCAACAGAAGAAAGATATTGTAAATACCCCAACATAGCGTCGGATAAAATAGCATCACGCCCCATTTCGCTCAGCTGGCTATTTTCCAATGAAACTAACCATTCGCTAAATTGAGGTTGGAAACCCGCTAAGGCAAGCTCCGCTAATTGCTGTTGAAACTGGCTAATTGCCGTTTCATCTTGCCATAACAATTGCATTTGCCTGTCTGCATAAATTTTTGCCAACTGGTCCGCAAACACCAATTTTGTTTCTACAGGCAAAGATGCGTTAAGCTTTTCCAAGCTCTCTTTTGCCGTGACTTTACTCACCTCTTCAGCAACAACTGATTGAGGTTGTTGAATTTCCATACTGTTTTGCTGCGTATTTTCTGCTGCGGAAAATGCAGGGAACTGCATCGCCATCAGCCCACATAATACTGAGATCTGCAGAGCTTTCACTCTTCTCTTTGCCATACATCCACCTTAAAGTTACTACATGGATAACATTATTTTTTTATTATAGTGACACTATTTGATTATATTTAACTCTGAGAAGAATGTTATAGGAATTGACTAATTTTGTCTTTATTGATGAAAAAAGTTATTGAGGTAGGCTATCTGAAATGAGCACTATTTATAAAAACAGCATGAGAAATAGAATTGTTTGCATTTTCCACCAAAACTAAACGATATAACATATCAAATATTGACGTCTTTTATTCTCTCAATAGAATTAATTTAATATAAGTTATATTAAATCGCTGGAATATGTCATCAATAAATAAACACTATTTTGTTAGTTAAAGGCGAATAATCACCTTTAACTAACTTTTTATCGAATATTAATATTCGGAATTGATAACAACTTCCTCACCAAAGCGACCTGCTTTTGGCAACGGTTGGTAAGAGGAGTTTGAAGCTCGGAGAATACGAATCCCACGAATATCTAACTCATGAGCCGCAGCAATATCCGCATCAGCATCACCATAATAGATAGTTAATTTATGGTCACGCATCCAGCTTACTTTATTATTTTTACCGGGTTCATCACCAGCGAAAATGACTGAATTCATTTTATCTGCAGGAATTCTTAAGCCTTCTTGCACATATTGAGTCACAGTTTCAGTTTTAGTCTGTGTACGACCTGTAATAAAGTAAACTTTATCACCGCGTTCTAAGTGCATTTTAACTAAATCGATGCCCACTTGTTTTGGCATACTGAATTTATCCCACTCATTATTCATTTTTTCCCAGAATTGAGGGTTTTTCAGGTAGCTAAAATCATTTGGGGAGAATTCAAGTTTTCCACGGTAAAAACCTGGGCTTGAGAATAAAACGGTGTCATCAATATCAAAACCCACCGCCATTGGTGCTTTACCTTCTAAACTCTGTTTAATTTGCTCAACAGAGACCCAATGAACCGGTTGTTGTGCCGCTAATTCCGCAACTGTCACTCCAGTACTGACTGTTTCTGGCATTGGAATTTTGGCTTGAGATGTTGCCGTAAAACTCAGCGCTAATACAATTGCACTTAGCGTTAGTGTGATTTTCTTCATGTTCGATCCTTATAATAGTTTTATTTCGTGATTAACTACTCACGGACTGCAATGATAAAAGTTTTCATTACATAAAAATGAGATTCAAATCTCATTGCGGTCATCTATTAATGATTTAAAGGGAAATGAAGATAATAAAAATAAAGAAATTAAAAATGCAAAGATAATAAAAAACCGACACAGTTTCCTATGTCGGTTTTATTATCTACAAAAAATCAATTATTGAGGTAATGCTTGTGGAGCCGGATTATCCTGACCAAAACCTTTTAACCCAACAACGTGAACGTGTTCCGTATTACCAGTCACTTTACGTACCAGTTTATAGGTGGTTCCTTTCTCCGGGCTAATGTTTTCCGGCGCAGCGATAATAAGCTGCATTTCCAGTCTGTCACATAACTCAAATAACGTGGCGATAGACTTCGCATCCAAACGCGCCGCTTCATCCAAGAACAGTAAGCGACATGGAATGATATCTTTCGCACGCAGTCGGCGGGCTTCTTCTTCCCAGCTCTGGACGACCATTACTAAGATAGACATCCCCGTACCGATCGCTTCACCCGTTGATAACGCCCCACTTTCTGCTTTTAACCAACCATCAGAGCCGCGGTTAACTTCAACTTCTAACTCTAAGTAGTTACGGTAATCTAACAGTTCTTCACCAATGGTTTGCGGCAGGCGTTGCCCCATATCCATCTGTGGGTTCAGGCGTTGATACAGTTTCGCCATCGCTTCAGAGAAGGTTAAACGTTGGCTAGTAAACAGGTCTTGGTGCAATTCGCTCTCTTCGGATAGCACGCTCAACAATAAGGCATGGCTTTCACGAATATTCACATTCAATCTAACCCCTTTAACCTGACCAAATGCCACCGCTTGTAGGCCTTGGTTCAGCATACGAATACGGTTTTGCTCACGCTGGATAGTTTTACGAATGATATTCGCCACACTCTTCGAGCTAATTGCCAGTTTTTGCTCACGGGCAGTTAACTCTTCGGTCAGACGCGCTAACTCAATTTCCATCTGTTCAATCGCATCGATTGGGTCATCAGTACGAATAATATCTTGGCGAATGCGCTCACGCAGATGTTGGTACACTGCGATAAAGAACTGAATTTTACGCTCAGGATGTTTAGGATCTTCAGACATGCGCAACACATCACGCAGATGTTCGTTATCCGCCACCGCTAAACGCAGCGCTCCTAACGCTTTATCCGACATCGAACGTAAACTATCACCATCGGTATAAGCCAATTCGCGACGATGCAGACGACGCTCAACGCCATTATCTTTCACCAAGCGCATCACCGCACACCAGCCCGCTTTCGCCATCACGACTTGCTCACGGATTTGGTAATAATCTTTTTCCAGCTTACGCAGACGTTTTTGCAGGTTATCCATTTCCGCTTCACATAACGTCAGTTGTTTTTCTAACTGGTTGATGCGGCTACGGTTTGCCATAACAGATTGATGTAATTCATCACGGCGAATGCTGGCACGCTCTTGTGCATCTGAGTCCGCTTTCACGCCCATTTCTTGCATTTCTGCTTCAAGTTCTTTCAACATTTCTTGCTTGGTGTCGAATGAACTGCGCAGCGATGCCAAAACTTGATGATATTGCGTGCTTTGTGCTTGTTGCTGGCGTAATAGCTCACGGGCACGAGTTCTATCGGCTTCCGCATGCTCTAAACGCTGGCGCAATTTTTCATTCAAGTCCGCATTTTCGTTGACCATCCCCGTCGAATCACTGTAGCTAAAGTGCGCGCGACGCTGTGCCACTTCCACCAAGGCAAAGGCTTGTTGCTTCGCATTTTGCTGGGTATGTTTCGCCAATTCATAATCTTTACGCAGTTGATCATGTTGCTCAGGATCACTGAGTAATACCGTCACAATCGGCTCTAACTTCGCCAGATTGTTACCGTGCTTATTGATGAAATGTGCCGCTTCTTCAGCTTCTGAAAGCTCCTCTCGGATCTCTTCAACGCGATCCACCAGCGTTTCATCCATCAACAAATTCACTTGCGGCAATAAACGGTTTAATGCCAGTAGGTTTTCTTTGCCTTGAGCGAACTGTTGGCGTTGTTGCTGGGTCTGTTCTTCAAATTGGTTCAGTCCACGCTCTAATTCAGTACGTTTTTGATTTAATGTACGAATTTCAGCTTCAGGATCCGCTTCAAACGCCACTGAAATATGCTGACCGATAAAACGGCTAAATGCTTGGTGAGCACGCTGAATTTTTTGCACGTCAAACGACAAGGTCGCATAACGCTCAGCCAATTCATCACGCTCAGCACTCAGTGACTCTAAATGACTTTCACGGGCAGCACGACCAAATAGCGGTAACTCTGGGTAGCGAGAATAGCGCCATTGACGCTCCGATGAACGGACTAATACAGCATTTTCAAACTCTTGGGCATCAAAAACGCTATCATCAAATGAAGATGGATCCCCTTCGATAAAGTACACATCATCAGGGCAATCTTGTAAATTTTCTAGCTGCTCGCGAACCACAGCCAAATCTTGTACCACAATACCGTGACGCGCTGGGCCGTACAATGCAGAGAAATACGCCGCATCTTCAATGGTAATATCATCGTAGATTTCAGATAACAGTACGCCATTAAAGCGCTCTGCCAGTGCCAGCATGCGACCATCTTCGGCACCACTTGGCTGGCTTAAACGTTCGATTTGCTTATCAAGGTCACGGCGCTGCGCTGCGACTTCATCACGTTCAACCGTAATTTCCCTTTCTTGCTCAAGAAGTTGCTGCATAAATTCAGTCACTTCAGTGCTATTTTCGAAAGTTTCACCCGATTGTTCATTGAGTTGAGTCAGTGCTTCTTGCGCCATAATCCACGCAGGCGCTTTAGCGGAAAGCTGGCTGATACGCTGGCGAATTTGCTCCAACTCTTGGCGCATTTGCATGCGTTTTTCGCCGCTCTCATTAACACCAGTACTTAACTCTTCTTGCAGAATTTCTAACTCTGCCATCAAGGCATCAAGCTCATCCGGCTCAACACTTTGGCCATAACGTTTACAGAATTCGCTCAGTAATTTTTCTGCATTACGCTGGCTGTCTAAACGCTGTTGCAGTTCAGATAATTGCATACGCAGCGGCTGAACACGCTCTGCTAAATGTTGTTGCGATGACCAGTCGCGCAGTAATGAACGCGCTTGCGTGTATGCATCCCCACGGCTCACATCACCTAACATGGTTTTCACCAGTTGATACGCTTGCTCAAACTGGCTATGCGCCGCATCCGCAACGCTCATTTTTTGTTCTAATGCGAGTAAGGCTTCTGTGGCTTGCTGCTCTTTGGCTTCAAAGGTTTCCAGCCATTCATCGATGTTTTCAATGGTAAGATCAGGTAGCTGGCAGAGTTCGCGAGCACGGTTTAAGGCATGAAGTGCTTGTTGATATTGAATCGCACGAGTTTGCTGTACATCAAGCGCTTGCTGGTAATCTGCCAGCTGGTTTTTCAGCTCATCCACTTCAATTTCAGCCGCTTGAGCACGGGCATCAAGTTCTTCGTGTTTCTCTGTGGCTTCTGCGACGACTTCGCTCTGTTCTTCAAGACGATAAGTGAGCTCTTCAATATCAGCTTGGTAGCGGTCAATTTTTTCTTGATGACGTAATGCCGCTTGCACCAGATTTAAGTGGTCACTTGCCGCTTGGTAGTCCGCTTCGATTTCCGTTGATGCTTCGTTTTGTTCATTTAATTCACGCGCCATTTCCACACTACGAACTTGCTCAACGCGTAGTTGTTTACGGTTGCTATACAGTTCGTTTCGGGCAGCTAAAGCCGCATCTAGGTGAATTCGACGCTCATTTGAGTGGCGCATATAGTCCGCAGATACATAGTCTGTGGCTTCGCTGATCAAATGTTTGAATAAATCACGGTCAGATTGTGTTACGCGGATGGCTTCCAGTGTTAAACGGTTTTCACGTAATGCCGCTTCCATATCTTGGAATGCTTTACGTACACCGCTGTTTTCCGGTAATAAATAATCACGTAGTGAACGAGTGATTGCACTGGAAATCCCGCCATATAAGGAAGCTTCAATCAAACGGTAATATTTACTACGATCGCCCGCTGAACGCAGGCGTTTTGGCAGTACACCTAATTCAAATAATATTGAGTGGTAGTCCGTGATCGAATTAAATTGCTTAAATTGGATGCCTTCTTGTTTTTCTACACGCTCTTTCAGATCATTCAACGGAATAACCTTAGCTTGGCGCCCTTCAAACACTTCCGTTAATACTTCCGTTGGCACAGTGGCTAATGGCACGCCTTGGATCATAAACGGTTTGATATCGACTTTTTTATCGCGTCCTGCTACTTGCTGTAAGCGAACACCGACCATAACTCGTTGATGTTTAGAGTTTAACACATCCAGTACGGCATAACAGACACCAGGACGCAGCTTTCCGTGTAGACCTTTATCACGGGAACCCGAGGTGGCTCCTGCTTCTGTGGTATTACGGAAATGCAGTAATGTTAAGTCAGGGATCATGGCGGTAATAAAGGCCGCCATGGTGGTGGATTTACCCGCACCATTTCCCCCAGACAGGGTGGTAACTAATTCATCAAGGTCAAAAGTACGAGCAAAAAAGCCGTTCCAGTTCACCAGCGTCAGTGAGCGAAATTTTCCGCGTTCAATCATTCTTGTTCATCCTCTTCACTGTCAGCCAGATCTTGACTCTCATCCGTTTCGTCTTCATCGCTGTCTCTTAGCGACAATTCCCCTTCAAGAGAGACCGCTTCACCATCACGGATCATGCGTAATTGTGCTTCTTGAGGATTATCGCCACTACGTACATCCGCACCAAAGCGGAATACAGACTCATTAATAATAAATTTGCTGGAGTCATTTTGCAGGAAATAGACCATACCTAAACGGCGTAAACGGTTTAAGGAGGTTCTCAGTTTTTCCTGTAATTTTTGTTTATCAAGGTCTGAACCTGTGGAGCGTTGGTTAACAAATTTCAGTAATTTGCTTTCGTCGGCCAGCGACAATAATTCTTCAAACAGCTCTTGAGAGGTAAAGACCCCTTGGTTGGTTAGACGCTCAGGACTCAAATAGAGGTAGCACAGAATTTTACCCACCATCATGTCCAGTTCAGACAAAACAGAACGGGGAATTAAAGTGCTTGAGCGAGGACGCAAATAGAAAAAGCCTTCTGGCGCCCGGATCAGTTCAACATTATAACGAGCATAAAATTGCTCTAACGATTCCTGAAAATCCATTAAAAATGCATGATTATCAAGATCATCAATACTAATATGGCGACCAGCACGCAGTTGGCTGTCCAGCTCAGGAAAAATAGGGTTAGCTAGTGCTTGAGCCAGTTTAACTGGCATAAATTGTTCAATATTTGTCGATGACATGTGCCTGTACCTTGGCTCCGTGATCATTAATAGCGCGCCATTCTGCCGGTAATCCCGCCAGATCAGCCTCTGCGATACCTAGTTTTACAGCCTGATCGATAATAATACGCGCAACATCAAAATGGCGTTTCTGCGGGTATTGCGTCAGATAACTCTGTAATACGTGACTGACATCCAGCGGTTTGTTATCCGTTTTATAGAACGCAAGTTGCGCTTCGATTAACGCCGCTAATTGGTCATTAAGTTCACTGAACTCTTCAAATTCCAGATCAGGTGGGAGTTCCCCCATCACTTCTTGATCATGAAGTGCCAGCTCCTCATCACGCATATCAAAAAGCCTATCCGCATTGGCATAGGTGAGTGCCCAAGGGCTATCGAGGTACTGCTGTACAGATTGACGTAAACGTTGAGAAAATATACGGTTTTTATCCATATCAATCGCTGTACGGATAAATTTGTGAACATGTCGGTCGTAACCAATCCATAAATCAATGGATTGCTGCCCCCAGCTCACAATACGGTCTAGCTTGTTTTGCAAATCAAAGATTAGTCGGTCGACCATTTCCGAGAACTGCGGCGCATTCATATTCGCTTCTTGAATACGCAGTAAGTTTGCCTGTAGCTTATCGCCAGCTGCTTCTAACGTGTCTTGCAATTCTCTTAATGTACCGGACGTTTCAGAAAGTAGCTGTTCACAGTTGGCAATCGCTGCCTGCCAGTCTTGGTTTAAAAGTGCAGCAATATCATCTTTAACGCTGTTTTGTTGCTCGTCCATAATTCGCTGTGACAGGTCAATACTGTCAAAAATTTCAGCGACTGAATATTTTAATGGCGCAAAAACATGGCGGTGCCAATAAAATTCATCACCACCTTCTTCGGCTGATTCCGCTGCACGTTGTAGCTCTCCCGCGACAATCGATAACTGCATCGACAATCTTAATGTCGAAAATTCGCGTTGACGAATATAGTAATCACTAATGCCAATGCCGAGTGGCGTTAGGCGATAAATCGCATTTCCTTCGACAATGTCGCTGGCAAAGCGGTTAAATATTTTTTGGCGAACCATGTCGTTGATGGCGTTGTTCGCTCTGACAGCCAGTGATTCGGTGGTTTGTTCGAAGCCTTTGCACACTTCTCGAAACGCATCCACCAGCTCCCCTTCACTCATTTCACCGTTCACCCGCTCACTGTTAAGTACTGCGACGGCCAGCAAAAATGCTAGGCGCTCTGCGGGTAGGGAAATCGCAAAATCATTTTTTCGTGCCCAAGACACGAGTTCAGGGACGGTCTGGGAAAAATCACTCATAAATCGTCCTTTTGGGTTTGTTTGCGTGCCATGACATGAATATATCGCCCCATGCTAATATAGGGTTCTTCACGACAATATTGTTGCTCAAGCGCCAATAACGCTGGAAAGTCTTTTTGTTGTAATTGTCTACTTTGCAAATAATCATGGAACACTCTGACGCCACTTTTGCCTAAAATATCCATACCACAACCAATAAGCCACTCATCAACCTGTTGAGGAAAAAGCGGGTTCTGTGGCGATAATGAACGTTTGCGACGACGCTGGATATGAGGAGTTGCGAGATGAAAATTACCTAAAATTGCATTACGCATCACCAAGCCATTTGCATTATAGAACATGACAGAAAATATGCCTTCCGGCCTGATAATCTCTGCCAGTTGCTCTAATGCATATTTCTGGTCGCTAATCCATTCAAGTACCGCATGAAACAAGACAAAATCAACTGGTTCATCAAGGTGTTGAGCAATATCTTGAACTGCGCAGTGAACAAAGCTGATATTCTCGCTAATTCCTTGTTCATCAGCAAGCACCGATGCCCGTTCTAACATTTCTTCGGATAAATCGCAAAGAATAACCTGATGACCCATTGCAGCTAATTGACGAGAAAAATGACCTTCTCCGCCGCCTGCATCTAATATACGTAATGTTTGACCTTGAAAACGCGTTTCCAGTAACTGGGTCAGATCTTGCCAAACTACCGCTTCGCGAATTTTTCCTTTTGTCGTTCCATAAATATTTTTTGCAAATTTATCGACAATATCATCAAAGTTGCGGTCTGCCATCTGCGTTCCAATTACCTATCATGAGTTATTTACAGCATATCAAAACCAAGAATTATAACAGATAATCTAGCTGTTTTTGCATAGTACTTTATTTTGTATCCGATTTATTTTACATGGCATTTTATTGCTGATGCAGCTACATTTGACCCTATTGGCTTACATTATCTTCATAACAGGCTTTCTATGTTATTTCTGCTAAAAAAATACCTTGGCTCACTGTTAATGCCTCTCCCATTATTATTGATTATTGGGGGAATTGGACTGATTTTATTATGGTTTACCCGCTGGCAAAAAAGTGGAAAATCCTTGGTGACATTAAGCCTTGTTATCATCGCGCTATTAGGGCTACAACCCATTTCTGATCGGCTACTGGCGCCCGTTGAAGGCCCTTATGATAAACGTTATGAGCTTATCACCACGAATCCACCTAAAGAGATAAAATATATTGTGGTTTTGGGCGGCGGGTTTACCTATAACCCAGACTGGAGTCCTAGCTCGAATTTGCTCAGTAACAGCTTGCCTCGAGTCACTGAAGGGGTACGTCTTTATCTGCAGCATCCCGGCAGCAAATTGATTTTTACTGGCGGTAAAGCCAGTAGCCCAATCAGTAGCGCCGAAGTCGCATCCATGGTTGCTCAATCTTTAGGAGTTCCAGCGACAGATACAATCCCGCTAACCGAACCGAAAGATACGCAAGAAGAAGCCTATGAAGTGGAAAAAATTATTGGTAAGCAGCCGTTCTTGTTAGTGACTTCAGCGAACCATTTACCCCGTGCGTTGAAGATGTTTACGAGTCGTGGAATGCAGCCTTATCCAGCCCCAGCCAATCAATTGGTGATCACCAGCGATTTAAATCCTTGGGAGCGCTACATTCCTTCCGCATTTTATTTTAGCCACAGTGAACGAGCATGGTATGAGCTCATTGGTTCAATTTGGTGGCACTTAAAACCCGATAATACCCAGCCACTCGAAGATAATCAGGCGGAGTAAATACAAAGGGGAAACTTATTCAGTTTCCCCTTGTTTTATCAGACCATTATTCACACTAGAAATTATGGCTGAAATTCTTGTCTTACCAATTCGAGATCTTCTGGTGTATCCACCCCTGCGCCCGGTGCCTTTTCAGCAACCGCCACATGAATTTTCTCACCATACCAAAGCACGCGAAGCTGCTCTAGCATCTCGATTTTCTCTAATGGGCTAGCATCCCACGCGATATAACGACGAATAAAGCCAGCGCGATAAGCGTAGATACCAATGTGGCGCAAGAAAGTATCACCGATGGTCTCTTTACTCTTTGCAAATTGGTCTCTATCCCACGGAATTGTCGCTCGAGAAAAATAAAGCGCGTAACCGTCTTTATCCATCACAACCTTCACCGCATTCGGATTAAAGGCTTCTTGCGCACAATGAATAGGGACAGCGAGTGTTCCCATATTTGCCTGACTACCTTGCAAATTATGAGCGACTTGGCGAATAATTTCTGGTGGGATCAGCGGTTCATCACCCTGCACATTGACAATAATTTCGTCATCGGAAAAGCCGTAAGTGTCAATCACTTCAGCCAAACGTTCCGTGCCAGATTGATGATCGGGATTGGTCATACAAGCTTCTCCACCAGCTGCGATGACCGCTGCAGCGACATCGGGGTGGTCAGTTGCAATAATGACTCGACTGGCGCCTGATTTAATCGCTTGCTCCATGACACGAACAACCATCGGTTTACCGTGAATATCTGCTAAAGGCTTACCCGGTAATCGTGTTGAAGCGTAACGCGCAGGAATAATGACGGTAAACATAGGATTACAGTCCTTCGTCTAAAGCAACTTTACGCGCTTCGTTCTCAAGTAAAACGGGGATACCATCACGAACAGGAAAAGCGAGATGATCAAATTTGCAGATTAATTCGAGGTTTTCTTTGTTGTAACTTAGTTTGCCGTGACAGGATGGGCAAGCAACAATTTCAAGTAAACGGTGATCCATGTTTTCTCCCAAATGGATTTAAACTCACTTGGCGTCAGGATATCACATGCAGGTATCACCGTTAACTCTATTCTTGCTTATTAAGATCTCCTGCGAAGAGTGAGAGGATAGTGCAGGAGAAATATTTCTGTTAAGAATTCAATTAGTAAGCGATAACGTCTCTTGCCGTTATGCCATCTGAATTACGAGTAACAGAGAACTCGACGTTTTGACCTTCAGATAAAGATTTTATTTTTTTATTCGCAATTGACTTGGTTGTTACGAAAATATCATCGCCACCATTACGAGGTGAAATAAAGCCGTAACCTTCTTTTGCGTCAAACCATTTAACTTGGCCCATATGTAATTGAAAATTCATATTAAAACTCCTTCTTGTTCCGAGAACAATTTTTATATTTGTATCATTACTCTCTACACGTTATTCCATTTATTTTGCTGAACTATTTATTTCGATCAGTTCATTCTGACCTATCTATTCAATTCAATCTATTAACAATAATTAAGAGTAATTAACTTAACCAATTTATGCATCAAATGTTTATGCATATCTTATAACGACCCAAGTGTAGGTTTCAGGCACCACACATTTACCGTGAACTTAACAGTCTATTTTGACATTATGATGACAACACGAAATAGTAGAGTAAGTAGTGTCTTGCGAGGATAAGTGACTAACTCAAGAACGGGTCGTAAAATTAAAGCTAGCAAATAATCCACTTATTAATGTATTGCAACTTGGTACATAATAAGTAGATCTGCATCACATTGCAGGTATTATTATCTGAAATTAATCCTAAAAGCAAGCTGTTTTATTTCAGATAAGTGATTTTATTTCACTTAAGATTCGTTTTTCGCCTATTTCATCAAAATGCGCTTTCACAGGAAGATACCACCAATTGGTCTGTGCGAAGGAATGGCATTTAACAGCATCCTTTTCAGTCATCAGTAAATTTTGATTTGTTTCAGCTAAAGGAGCAAGTTGCTGCTGGCTATAAGCTTGATGATCAGAAAACGCATGAGTATTAATGAGTGTTAATCCCTTGCTTTCTAAAGAAGAGAAAAAACGAGGTGGATGACCTATTCCAGCCATCGCAACCACATTGTTAAGCTCAGTGATCGAGATTTTTTCGCCTGTAACGAGGTTCACTGCCATATCCCCTTCTAGGGACATCAGTGTTTCATTCGAGTTAGGAACACCACCATTTACAATCATGGCGTTCACTGTCTTTAATCGCCCTGCACGTTCACGCATTGGTCCCGCGGGTAACCACCAGCCATTACCAAAACGACGCTGCCCATCAATGACAACGATTTCATAGTCACGTTGCAATGCATAATGCTGTAAACCGTCGTCTGTAACAATAATATCTAATTGAAAATTATCGAGTAATGCTTTAATGGCATCACTACGTTTTGGAGCCACCGCAACAGGCGCATGAGTACGATGATAAATCAAAACTGGCTCATCACCTGCGGCTGCCGTCGTTGTCGTTTGGTCTAACACTAGTGGATAATGGTCAGATTGACCTCCATATCCACGAGAAACAACCCCAACACGAACATCTTGTTTCATGAGCGATTCAACTAGCCAAATAACCACAGGGGTTTTTCCATTTCCCCCTGCCGTTAAATTTCCCACGACCACAACAGGTACAGGGGCTTTCCATGAGCGAAATAATCCGGTTTTATAGCCAATATGACGTACTAACGTTATCACTCCATACAGAAATGATAATGGAAGCAACAAAATATAAAGCCATGATTTACCGGACCAAATTCGCTCAATCATTCTTAAATTGGATCCTATGTAATTGCGCGTATGCCCCATTTTTCGCTAATAGCGTTGAGTGGTCACCACGTTCAATGATATGACCATCTTGTACAACCAAGATTTGATCCGCATTTTCAATAGTGGATAAACGGTGAGCAATGACTAATGAAGTTCTATTCTTCTGTAATTCATCTAATGCAGCTTGAATTGCACGCTCTGATTCAGTATCCAGAGCGGATGTTGCTTCATCTAGAATCAAAATTGGTGCATCACGTAATAATGCACGAGCAATTGCAATACGTTGGCGTTGACCACCGGAAAGCATCACACCATTTTCACCAATCATCGTATCTAAGCCATTATCCAGCTTTTGGATAAAGTCCATGGCATAAGCCATTTCAGCGGCTTTTTCAATTTCTGCTCGGCTATATCGCCCATCTGTCGCATAGGCAATATTATTCGCAACAGTATCGTTGAATAAATATACATGCTGGGAAACCAGAGCCACTTGGCTACGCAATGACTCTAAGGTGTAATCACGAATATCATGCCCATCAATACGGATACTCCCCTTATCGATATCATAGAAGCGGGTAATTAAGTTAGCGATGGTCGATTTACCTGAACCCGAGCGTCCCACTAAAGCAACGGATTTGCCTGCAGGTAGCGTAAAAGAAACATCCTCTAGTGCAGGGTGCTCTTTGGTTTGATAAGTAAACGTGACTGAGTCGAACTCAATATCACCTTTCACTTGAGTCAGAACTTTCGTTCCTTCATCTTTTTCTTTTTCAGTATCTAAAATCGCAAATAACGTTTGGCAAGCTGCCATTCCACGCTGGAATTGCGCATTAACGTTAGTTAGAGACTTAAGTGGGCGCATTAACGCAAACATGGACGAGAAAACAACACCTATCGTACCTGGTGATAATTGCTCTTTAATTTCAGGGAAGCTTGCTGCGTACAAAACAAACGCTAATGCAAAAGAGGCAATCATCTGAACAATAGGGTCAGAAATAGCTGAGGCGCTAACCATCTTCATATTTTGACGGCGCATATTATTGCTGACTTTATCAAAACGTTCAGTTTCGACTTTCTGCCCACCAAAAATGAGGACTTCTTTATGCCCTTTAAGCATCTGCTCAGCGCTAGTCGTCACATGTCCCATACCCGTTTGCATGTTTTTGCTAATTTTACGAAAACGCTTAGAAACTACTCGGATGGTGATAGAGACGACAGGGGCAATAGCAATCAAAATCAACGACAATTGCCAGCTGTTATAAAACATAATACCAAATAACGCGATGATATAAGTTCCTTCGCGAATAATGGTAATGAGGGCACCGGAAGCCGAAGATGCAACCTGCTCTGAATCATAGGTAATACGCGATAATAAAGTCCCTGTGGATTGCTGGTCAAAATAGCTCACCGGCATTCCCATCATATGACCAAATAATTTGCGGCGCATACTCATCACTACTTTTCCTGACACCCAAGAAACGCAGTATGTAGAGACGAAACTTGAAGATCCACGCACGATCATCAAGCCCAAAATTGCCAACGGTAACCACTTCAATGTGTTGTTATCCGCTTTACCAAAACCGTCATCTAATAATGGTTTCAATAAAGAAATCATAAACGCATCACCTGCGGCGTTGATGATAAGAGCAATTGCTGCAACAACTAATCCAATTTTAAAAGGAGCAATGGTTGGCCATAGGCGCTTAAATGTTTGCTTTGTCGATAGGTCTTGATCATTCATGCTTTTATTACCAGACTTAATGTAAGCGCACTATTCTACAAGGGAAATTGGCGATCACCAAACCACAGATGATACCAACGTGGATTAATTTCTTTTCTGTAACGCAAAATTTCCATTTTTTCTTTTTTAAAACATATTGTTACCTGCCCCTCCTCCGCCGTATTTAGCCACTGAATATTCTTTTTAGCATAGCGCAAATAGACTTTATCTGATGGAATTTTCCATGGGCTATATCTCGCAGAGGAAACTAATGCCAACGTTGGCTGTACTTTTCGTATAAATAACGGTGTAGAAGATGTATTACTCCCATGATGAGGAACAAATAAAATATCCGCTTTGAGCTGCCCATCATTTTGTAATGCTAACTTTTTTTCACCTTGTTTTTCCAAATCACCCGTAAGCAATAGTCGCCGATGCCCATCACTAACCTGAATGACACAAGAGTCATTATTGTGCGATATCTCAGCTAATTTCTCGGGCCACAATACTTCGAACCTTAACATTCCCCATTGCCAACGTTGTCCTTGATAACAAGGAAGATGATTGAGCTGACCAAAACTGCTACGTAGATTTAACCATGGATATGCTTCAATTAAATCGGAGATACCACCAGTATGATCAAGGTGATTATGACTTAAGATTACGTTAATAGGCGTGATTTGATGATGCTTTAAGAAAGGGATAATTTGCCGTTTAGCGTTGCTTCCATCACGCCAGCGGTTTCCCGTATCATATAAAACCCCTTGTTGATTTTGCACCATAACCACAGCAAGCCCATGCCCAATATCCAACATGGTTAAGCACCAGTCATGCTCTTCGTGCTGGCTTTGGCTCTTAGTGAAAAATAATAAAAAACCAATGCAACTTAATAAACCAAGGTAATTTTTATACCAACCAAATAATATAATAAAAGCAAATACCCAACAAAAAAACACGGTGTAAATAGACATTGTGTTAATTTCAATCCAAAACCCGCTTAAATATGTCAGCGGCCTTAGCCCAAACTCAAGGATATTATCTATTAATCCGAAAGCAACATTATGCCAAGCGCTAAGAGGCAACAATAGCGTGCTAAAAATAACGGGTACTACTCCCCAAGTAATAAGAGGAACAAACCATAAGTTTGCAAATAAGCTCATGACATTAATGCCGTTAAACAGCAATACTTGAATAGGTATTAGTAAAATCAATAAACCAATTTGCAGATGAATTAGTGGCACTATTTTTCCCATGATTGGATGACAACTCAACGTAGACGAAATGGGAAAAACACGAAACCAATACAGAATAGCTAATACAGCAAAGCTTGATAACCAAAAGCTATCGGAAAGGATGGCAAGCGGATCAAACAATAAAATCCCAGCAATACTCCATAACGCCCATTGCCACGGAAAACAGAAAAATGGCTGCTTACGAACATAAATCCAAAGTAGCAATGCAAATACAGCGCGAGTTGCTGGAATCGCAAAATTCGACAACCAAGCATAGAGTAAGGCAAATATAACGCCTGAAAATAATGGTAAATTCTCACCTATCCATTTAACGGGTAGGAAAAATTGCAATAAGCGAGCGCATAAGTAACCAATTAAATAGGCGATTCCAATATGTAATCCAGAGATTGCGATCAAGTGTGTCAATCCTGTTGATTGCAATAATTGTATATGTTCGACAGAAAGCCGTCCTCTTTCCCCAAACATTAACGCATAAATAATTCCATGATTTTGTCGTGTCGAAAGTATTTCGCGGAACTGGTCAATAATTTTTTGCCGTAGAGAACATTGCTGACCAACTTGTACAGCTTGTTTGACTTTTAGTGTACCGATGACTCGTTGAGCAATGAAATGCCTTTGCAGATCAAATCCGCCCTCATTCAGAGAAGCATGAACTGGATTTAGCTTGCCAACAACCCGCCATTGCTGCCCTGCACATACTTTTTCATGATTATTTTGTTTTAAATTCCATGAAGCATAGAGCGGAGGAAAAATTTGTATTCCATCGACTCTGTCTATTCTCGCTCTCTTTTTAGCATCATCCTGATTGAGTGGAATGCTAACAATCGTAATATCCCATTGCCGATGAGCACTACTTAGAAAGTCGATTTTCTTTCGCACTTCAACACCATGCCAGCAAGCCCAAAGGAACCCCGCGCCCATTAATGCCAAAAATCGAATGCGCTTATTGCGCCAAATAATAACCAAAGTGACTAGCAGAATAATGCCGACCACTAAATAGTGACTAGAACTAGGAATATTTTGCAAGAAAAGTAGCGGTAACGTACCGATAATCAGTGCAATAGAGGCTTCTGTATAAGAGAGCGTATTTTGGTAATACTGGCTATAGTTTCCCATTGACCTTAAACCTACCTACGATTATTCCTGTGCAGATAAGTTAAAGGCATCCTCAGGGATTCAATAACCCTGTAAGTAAAAATTTAAAGCGTGATTCCAAAATGATGTGTAATGCAAAAGAATTAAAAAATTGAGCTGCGAAGCGCTTCGCAAAAATAGCCACAAATGATGGATTAATTAAGGTATTCGAGAAAAATATAGGGAAAATTGAAAGGGTAGATTGTAGAAATAAAAAAAAACAGCGCTATATCAATATAGGCGCTGTTTTATAGTAATAATTAAGATTTACAGTCGATTATTGGCCGTAAATATTTACACGGTCGCGTAACTCTTTACCTGGTTTAAAGTGGGGAACATATTTACCTTCCAGTTCCACTTTATCACCTGTTTTTGGGTTACGGCCAACACGTGGAGCACGGTAGTGAAGAGAAAAACTGCCGAATCCACGGACTTCAATACGCTCGCCTTCAGCTAACGTATCAGCCATATGCTCAAGTATTTCCTTTACAGCTTCCTCAACGGTTTTCGCTGAAAGATGAGACTGCTGGCTAGCCAGTCTTTCAATTAATTCAGACTTGGTCATAGTACCTCCCTAAACTACCGATACAAAGGGGTAACCGAAGTTACCCCCACTTAATTATTCGCCTTTAGCTGCTTTGAAAGCTTCAGCCATTGCATTGTTGCCAAATGCAGTATCTTCTTGCTTGTTCACAGCTGCGACAGCGTCTTTCTCATCAGCTTCGTCTTTAGCGCGAACAGACAGGTTGATTACACGGTTTTTACGGTCAACACCAGTGTATTTAGCTTCAACATCACCACCAACGTTCAGAACCAGAGTTGCATCTTCAACACGGTCACGTGAAGCTTCTGATGCACGCAGGTAACCTTCAACGCCCAGAGTCAGCTCTACAGTTGCACCTTTAGCATCAACTGCGATTACTTTACCAGTAACGATTGCGCCTTTCTTGGTTGCTGCCAGGTAGTTGTTGAATGGATCTTCAGCTAACTGTTTAACGCCCAGAGAGATACGCTCACGCTCTGCGTCGACTTGCAGAACAACAGCTGCGATTTCGTCGCCTTTTTTGTAGTCACGAACTGCTTCTTCGCCTGCAACGTTCCAGGAGATGTCAGACAGGTGAACCAGGCCATCGATGCCGCCGTCCAGACCAATGAAGATACCAAAGTCAGTGATTGACTTGATCTTACCTTCAACACGGTCGCCTTTGTTGTGAGTCTCAGCGAATTGCTGCCATGGGTTAGATTTGCATTGTTTCAGGCCTAAGGAGATACGACGACGTTCTTCATCGATATCCAGAACCATAACTTCAACAACATCACCAACGTTAACAACTTTAGATGGGTGGATGTTTTTGTTAGTCCAATCCATTTCTGAAACGTGAACCAGACCTTCAACGCCTTCTTCGATTTCTACGAAGCAACCGTAGTCAGTCAAGTTAGTAACGCGACCAGTCAGTTTAGTACCTTCTGGGTAACGTTTAGCGATTGCGACCCAAGGATCTTCGCCCAGTTGTTTCAGACCCAGAGAAACACGAGTGCGCTCACGGTCGAATTTCAGAACTTTAACATTGATTTCATCACCAACGTTGACGATTTCGCTTGGGTGTTTAACACGTTTCCAAGCCATGTCAGTGATGTGCAGCAGGCCGTCAACACCGCCCAGATCAACGAATGCACCGTAGTCAGTAAGGTTCTTAACGATACCTTTAACTTCCATGCCTTCTTGCAGGTTTTCCAGCAGTTGATCGCGCTCAGCGCTGCTTTCAGATTCAATTACAGCACGACGAGAAACAACAACGTTGTTGCGTTTCTGATCCAGCTTGATTACTTTGAACTCAAGCTCTTTGCCTTCCAAGTGCGTAGTATCACGAACTGGGCGTACATCTACCAGTGAACCTGGTAAGAAAGCACGAATGCCGTTCAGTTCTACAGTGAAACCACCTTTAACTTTACCGTTGATAACACCAGTTACAGTTTCAGCTTCTTCGTAAGCTTTTTCCAGCATCAGCCATGCTTCATGGCGTTTAGCTTTCTCACGAGACAGAATAGTTTCACCGAAACCATCTTCTACTGCATCCAGAGCTACATCGATTTCGTCGCCAACTTGGATTTCCAGCTCACCCTGAGCATTTTTGAACTGTTCTACTGGGATAGCAGATTCTGATTTAAGACCTGCGTCTACCAGGACTACGTCTTTATCGATAGCAACTACTGTACCGCGTACAATAGAACCAGGACGAGTTTCAATATTCTGCAGGGATTCTTCAAAGAGTTGAGCAAAAGATTCAGTCATATTAATGATCTTCAAGTGTCTTATATTAACGTCCATCTAGCATCCCGCCAAATGGGGTTGTTTCACATACCCCACAACATTCCTTGTCGCAAGGTTTTAACCATGCTAGAAAATAACCAGCATGGAGGTAATTGCGTATATTATCTAATTATAAGCTAAAATAAAGCCTATTATCACGATAATTGTAGAATTTTTTTCGCGTAGGTGCGTGCTTTTTCAATAACTTCCTCAATAGACATACTTGTGGAATCCAGCACTAACGCATCTTTAGCGGCAATAAGAGGAGCAACCGGACGGTTACGATCCCGATAATCGCGCTCTTGAATTTCGGTCAAAAGTCGCTCAAAGTTAACATCAAACCCTTTCTCCTGCAACTGCTTCATCCGGCGATGAGCTCGCTCCTCGGCGGAGGCATCCAGAAAAATTTTCACTGGCGCATCAGGAAAAACCACCGTACCCATATCACGACCATCAGCGATTAAACCGGGCATCATTCTAAATGCTCGTTGGCGTCTTAACAGTGCTTCTCGCACACGTGGGAACGTGGCTGTTTGAGATGCGGTGTTCCCGACGGTTTCTTGCCTAATTTCATTAGACACATCTTCACCTTCGAGAATAACTTTTAAACGATTTTCTTCAGGTACAAAACGCACATCTAAATTTGCAGCTAAAGGCACTAAAGCATCTTCAGATTGAATATCGACGTGGTGATGCAGAGCCGCTAACGCTAATACGCGGTAAATCGCACCAGAGTCTAATAATTGCCATCCAAATTCATTTGCTAATGCTTGGCAAAGAGTACCTTTACCCGCTCCGCTTGGTCCATCAACGGTGATTACAGGGGCGATAGCCACCATAAAAAATCTCCTTTCCTGCAAATAGCTTCAGCTACCCGCAATTAAAATCTGTGGGAGTATTATACCTACTCATCGATATTGTGAAATACGCAGGTGAGTTTGTTACAAATAAAAATAGATGAAGGTAAGGAAAATGAAAGGAAAAAATTGGTTGATAACACATTGATGTTAATCAACCAATCCAATTCAGTTAGTGACTTAATCGTGCGAGTTGCTGGAAATAATCAGGGAAAGTTTTTGCTGTACAACCCGGATCTAGAATCGTCACAGGGGTATCGGAAAGCGCTACCAATGAAAAGCACATTGCAATACGATGGTCATTATAGGTTTCGATTTCAGCGTGTTTTATCTGGGCTGGTGGTACGACACGGATAAAATCATGCCCTTCTTCTACTTCCGCGCCCACTTTACGCAGTTCGGTCGCCATTGCATATAAGCGATCTGTTTCTTTTACTCGCCAGTTATAAATATTACGAATAACTGTCTCGCCCTTTGCAAATAGAGCGACCGTTCCGATAGTCATCGCTGCATCTGGAATAGCGTTCATATCCATATCAATGCCGTTCAGAGTGCCACGCTCACATTCAACGTAATCATCCCCCCAGCGGATAATTGCGCCCATTTTTTCCAAAACGTTAGCGAACTTAGTATCACCCTGTAAGCTATTACGGCCGATCCCAGTGACTCGGACTACGCCGCCTTTAATCGCTGCTGCGGCTAGGAAATAGGAAGCGGAAGACGCATCCCCCTCGACAAGGTACTCACCCGGGGATACATACTGCTGCTGACCTTTAATCACAAATTTTTGGTATTGATGATTTTCAACATCCACACCAAAGGTTTTCATTAATGCCAGCGTAATGTCGATATACGGCTTGGAAACTAAATCACCCGCAATAGTAATTACCGTGTCCTGAGAAGCTAAAGGCGCTGCCATTAGTAATGCGGTTAAAAATTGGCTAGAAACTGAGCCATCTACGGAAATATTCCCACCGATAAAGCCGCCGTTTAAGCGCATCGGAGGGTAATTTTCTTGTTCAAGATAATCAATATCAGCACCGCCTTCTCTTAAGGCATCAACTAAGTGACCGATTGGGCGCTCTTTCATTCTAGGCTCGCCTGTCAGCACAATATTATTTGCGCATAATGACAGTGCTGCTGTTAATGGACGCATCGCGGTGCCCGCATTACCTAAAAAGATCTCAAGCTCACCTTGATGAGATAAACAGCCATTTATCCCTTCAACTTGGCAACGAGTTTTATCTTCAGATAATTGATATTTAACACCTAGTAGGCTTAATGCATTCAGCATATGGCGAATATCATCACTGTCTAATAAGTTAGTCAGTACCGTGGTGCCTTTTGCCATGGCGGCTAATAGAAGTGCGCGGTTGGAGACACTTTTTGACCCCGGCAGATTAATGGTGCCATTAATTGAAGAAATTGGTTGTAATGTCAGGGATTGCATGAAAAGTGATTTCTCCGATGTGATTTGCTACTTTTTTATCGTTATTTAAATTAATAAGCCGACTCGTTCTTCACTGAGCAAATCGGCTTGACTACTAGTACATCATAAATTAGGCATGATGGCGTTCAAAATCAGCCATAAAGTCGACTAACGCCTGAACACCCGCCAGCGGCATTGCATTATAAATAGATGCGCGCATTCCGCCTGAAACCTTGTGGCCTTTTAGTGATAATAACCCTTGGTTTTTAGCATCTTCGATAAATGTTGCATCCAATGCAGGATTTTGCATTTGGAATGGTACGTTCATCCAAGAGCGGTTTTCTACCGCGACGCGGTTAATATAGAATTCACTGTCATCAATTGCGCTATACAGTAACTGTGATTTTTCATAGTTACGCTTTGCAATTTCCTGCAATCCGCCTTGCTCTTTTAACCATTTGAAAACCATACCCGCTAAATACCAAGCAAAAGTTGGCGGAGTATTGAACATGGATTCATATTGCGCAAGTATCGTGTAATCGAAAACAGATGGCGTTTGAGGTGAAGCTTTGCCTAGTAGGTCTTCACGAATGATAACCAGCGTTAAACCTGCTGGACCAATATTTTTCTGTGCACCGGCATAAATCACACCATAGCGACTTACATCGATAGGTTTAGATAAAATCGCAGATGAATAGTCAGCAACAATAATTTTGTCCGCAGGGAAATCAGGCTCTTCATGGATAGCTAAGCCACCAATGGTTTCATTCGGGCAATAATGAACATAGGCTGCATCTTTGCTTAATGGCCATTCGCTCATTGGTTTGATGCTGACAACACCGTTATTTTCTTGAACGACATCAATAACATTCGGTGTGCAATATTTTTGAGCTTCTTTGGCTGCCGATTCAGACCAATAGCCACTGACAATGTAGTCAGCTGTCGTTTTATCGCCTAACAGGTTCATTGGCAGTGTAGCAAAGTGAGCACGAGCACCACCATGACAGAATAAAACTTTATAGTTATCAGGGATATTTAATAAATCGCGTAAATCTTGTTCTGCTTCTTTCGCAACTTCAATAAAATCCTTCCCGCGATGGCTCACTTCCATCACAGAAACCCCTAAACCTTTCCAGTTACAAAATTCTTGCTCTGCACGGCGCATGACTTCAATGGGTAACATTGCCGGCCCTGCGCTAAAATTATAAACCTGACTCATTGACCTTACCTACCTTCAATATTGTTAGTTAACATCACTCAGATACCTAAAGTTGTATCATTCCGTGCCACTAGCTGCAACGGTTATTACGTATCGATGACAAAAACAAAAGGTCAAATTTGAAGGGTAAAAAAAGAAAACAATTTTGTTAATAGCGTCACAGAATCAGCTACCGCAATTTTATGAAGTAATGTGTGCTAAAAAGGGGATAAAATCTCGAATCTGATTTATTTTGTAGTCGGGGATTTAATGATGAAAAGCGGGCGATTACCACCCGCTTTAAAGACAATAATTAGCTAATGACTTTACTGACGATTTCAATCGCTTCTTTCTCAATCAAGTGAAGATGTTCTTCACCACGGAAGCTTTCACAGTAAATTTTGTAGGCTTCTTCAGTACCTGATGGGCGAGCGGCAAACCAACCATAGTCAGTCATGATTTTTAACCCACCAATTGATGCACCGTTGCCCGGAGCCGCCGTTAAACGCTGAGTAATTTTATCACCCGCAAGTGTGTCTGCTGATACCATTTCTGGCGACAATTTGCTTAACTTAGCTTTCTGCTCGTGGGTCGCTTTCGCTTGGATACGACTGTAGATTGGTGCCCCAAATTTTTCAGCGAGTTTATTATAACGCTGCTGAGGGTTTTCCCCTGTTACTGCTGTAATTTCTGCAGCAAGCAGACATAAAATAATTCCGTCTTTATCCGTCGACCATGGCGTGCCATCAAATTTTAAAAATGAAGCACCAGCACTCTCTTCACCACCAAAACCAAGGCTGCCGTTAAATAAACCATCCACAAACCATTTAAAACCGACAGGCACTTCAATGAGTTCACGGCCAATATCATTAACAACACGGTCAATCATGGCGCTGGAAACTAACGTTTTACCTACAGCAACTTCTTTGCCCCATTGAGGGCGGTGCTGGAATAGATAATCAATAGCAACAGCAAGATAGTGGTTAGGATTCATTAACCCGCTAGGGGTAACAATACCGTGGCGATCATAATCCGGATCATTCGCAAATGCTAAATCAAACTTTTCCTTCATGCCCAGCAAGCCTGCCATCGCCCAACGAGATGAACAGTCCATGCGGATCACACCATCGTGGTCTAATGGCATAAAGCGGAATGTTTGGTCTAGCTGGTCATTAACAATTTCAATATCTAATTGATAATACTCTGCAATTTTTTTCCAGTATTCAATACCGGAACCACCCAGAGGGTCGACACCGATTTTTAATCCTGATTTTTGGATAGCTTGCATATCCACAACTTCGCCGAGCGCACGAACATATGGCATCACCAGATCTTGTTCTGTTACAAAACCACTCGCCATTGCATCAGCAAAATCTAAGCACTTCACGCCATCAAGATCGGCTGCAAGTAACTGATTAGCATTCTGCTCAATAACCGATGTTAAATCTGTATCTGCAGGACCACCGTTAGCTGGATTGTATTTAATTCCGCCATCTTCTGGTGGATTATGGGATGGTGTAATTACGATGCCATCGGCAACATCTTGATGTGCATTGTTATAGCTTAAAATTGCGTGGGAGATAGCCGGAGTTGGGGTAAAACCGTTATCTTCTTGAACAATAACATGAACTTGGTTAGCTGCTAATACTTCAATCACCGACATAAAAGCCGCTTCTGACAAAGCATGGGTATCTTTACCCACATAACAAGGTCCTGTTACTCCTTGCTGCTTACGCAGATCCGCTATCGCTTGAGCGATTGCCAGAATGTGATTTTCATTAAAGTTGTTACGCAGCGAACTACCACGGTGCCCAGAAGTCCCAAACTTGACGGCCTGAGAAGACACATCGGGATCTGGCTGTTGGGTATAATATTGAGCCGTTAACTGAGCAACGTTAATCAAATCACTTTGAAATGGAAGCTGCCCTGCTCGTTCATGAATTGCCACTTGTTATCTCCCAAAGCACTGATGCTTAGCGTGAAACACCAGTGACTTCACAATGTTTAGATGACTATCAAGGTTAGATAGCATTACTAAGATTAGATAGTATTTACCAAAGTTAAATCGTATTGCCGACTTTTTCGATGACATTCGCTGGGAAGTTCATCTCTTGCATAATCGCATCAATCATACTGCGCTTGCGATTAGTGTTGGTATTGGTGATAACCCAATACGGCGTGCCCGGTATATGGCGAGGTTTTGATTGCTTGCCCGCAGCCAGTAGTGTTTGCTCATCACCAGCAAAATAAACACGGGTACGACCATGCATGGATTCTGTTGCGCTCTCAAAGCTTTTCGCATCTAAGCTATATAGCGTTGAAAGAATTAGCATAAAGCGATCAATTGCCTTATTTTTTTCTGCATAAGCATCAGATAATAATAATTCTCTGATCACTCTCACAGGGTTTTGAGCAACCACCTTGGTATTCATCACCGGCACATCTTGTGACGCTAACGGTGCTACACTCACTTCTTTTGCGGGTACTGGCTGCTGCGCGGATTTGAAATTTAGCATACGGCGTAAAATATCCGATGCACTTTCACCGATATGCTGTGTGTGACTTGCAATATAGCGGTAAAGCTCTTCATCAACTTCTATCGTTTTCATTTTTTCCCAGTACTTTCTTAATCTAAAATTCGCGCCAGATTATAAGCCAGATTTAAAAAAAACAAAACAATTAAAATTTCAATAACTTAAAACAAACAACGAGTTAAGTTTCATGGGATTTCAGTAGGTTACCTTGTTATGATTATACAGATTTGGTTTTTTGGCATCACCATGCCATGATAAGTCTTCAATCTGACAAACAACATCAATCGTAGTCCAAATATGACCGAATTACTCAATTATACAATCCATAAACCTGAAAATCCGATCACCGTCACCCCCGTCGTTTTGATCCATGGACTCTTTGGTGACCTGAATAATTTAGGTGTTTTAGGTCGTGACTTACAAAACTATTTCGATACTATTCAAATCGATGTACGCAATCATGGTGACTCATTTCGTTCTGACGAAATGGAATACCAACAAATGGCCGAAGATGTGATTTCACTCGTAAAATCCCTTGGTTACGACAATGCCATTCTTATTGGACATTCTATGGGTGGAAAAATTGCCATGGCTGCCAGTGAAATAGCACCTGATTTCATCGAAAAAATTGTGGCCATCGATATCGCACCTGTCGCTTACAACGTTCGCCGCCATGACGAAATTATTGCAGCGCTAGAAGCAACAACTCAAGCGCACGCTAAAACCCGTCAAGAGGCTAGCGGCATTATGCGCAAATTCATTCCCGAAGAAGGTGTCATTCAATTCTTACTAAAATCCTTTAAACAAGGTGAGTGGAAATTCAACCTTTCGGCAATCAAAGCTAACTATGAAAAGATCATCGGGTGGAAAACGGTGCCTGCATGGGATAAACCCGTGTTACTGATCCCCGGCGGAAACTCACCCTATGTTCAAGCCGAGTACCGCGACAGCATTGCAGCTCAGTTTCCTCAAGCCAAAGCTTGGGTGGTTGCTGATGCTGGGCATTGGGTTCATGCCGAAAAGCCGGAGCATGTACTACGAGCGATTCACCGATTTTTAGCTATTCACGACTAATCTATCCGCCTTGACTCCCACAATCCTGATATTGAATATTCAAATCTTCAATATCAGGATAAAAGACATCCACTAAATATATTCATATTCAAATAATAAGACGAACTTCAATACACTTGTAATTATGATGACTGTATTATCTACCTTGACTAAATAATTATATTTTTCAAATCGATATATACACAGACATTATTAAATATACAGGATGATGAATATACACAATGGAAAGTGTCAAAACACAATCAACATTATATTTTATTAGCGTTATTGCAAAACTTTCTGGCGAAATTGATTATGATGATTTCAAACAGAAAACAGAGAATATAAATCAAATTCAAGATTATATTAAAACAATAAAAGATAATTATCAGATTAAATGCAAGAACAAGCATCAGCGCGATAAAAGTATCACAAAACTACCATCCCCTACCATTCTTTATGATAACAATGGTCATGCTTTTCTGTTAGCTAATCATAATCAAGAACAAGTACTCATTCAGCGTTTTGGTCATCCTGCGCCTGAAATATGGAGCCATGAAGAGCTACAGAAAAATTGGAATGGGAATTGGCTTCACGTCAAAGTTAAACAAGGAAAATTCGATATTTCATGGTTCCAAACGGAATTTATGAAGTACCGTACAATCATCACTTGGGTATTAGTTTTCTCTTTTATTTTACAAATATTAGCGCTAGCCTCCCCCATTGTGATGCAGGTTATTATGGATAAGGTACTTATTCATAATAGTTTATCAACCTTGGATGTTTTAATTTTCGGTTTAATCGTCGCGGCGATTATTGAAGTCATCTTAAAAGGGCTGCGAGAATATATTTATAATCATACCGTCAATCGAATTGATATGACGTTAGGATTAAAGTTAGTTAATCACTTATTGCACCTGCCTATTTCATTTTTTAAAAATCGACAAATTGGTGCCATTGTTACTCGAGTTAAAGAATTGGAAACTATTCGCGAATTCTTAACCAGTAGCTTTTTCACTCTGTGTGTCGATGTTCTGTTCTTGTTCGTTTTCATCTATGTAATGAACTTGCTTTCCAGCACCCTCACCTTACTTTTCCTCTGTTCTATTCCCTGTTATTTATTGGTTGCTTGGTGGCTCACACCGAAAATTGAAGCCGCAGCGCAACAACAGTTTGCCAATATTGCAGTGAATACCTCATTCTTGACAGAAAGCGTTAATGGGATTGAAACCGCCAAGAGCTTATCCATTGAACCGAGCTTTACCCGTCGTTGGGATAAACAAACGGCAGATATGAGCCAAACCAATTTTGTGTCTGGGCAAATCAGTTCACGCTCTGAACATATTGTCATGGTCATTGAAAAGGTGACGAGCGCTATCATTTTATGGGTTGGCGCATCTGAAGTTCTTGCACTGCAATTGACTATTGGGCAATTCATTGCCTTTCATATGATGGTCAACCATGCAAACCAACCCCTCGTGAAATTAGTGAAATTATGGGGAGATTATATTCGTACCAAAGTGGCGGTCGAAAAGCTGTCTCAAATCATCAATCTTCCGCAAGAACAGAGCAAAAAAGGAAATGAATCTCGACTCAGTGGCAATATTCAATTGCATAACATTAGCTTCCGTTATCAACCTAATATGCCGACCATCCTCAATAACTTTAACCTTTCAATAAAAGCCGGGGAAACCATTGGTATTGTAGGCACATCAGGCTCAGGGAAAAGTACTCTCGCTCGGCTAATTTTGCGTTTATACACCCCAGAAAAAGGGGGAATCTATCTTGATGGAACACCAATTACAGCACTTAGCCTTGCTTCCCTAAGGCAGCAGATTGGTATTGTTTTGCAAGAGAATTTTCTATTTCATCAGTCTGTTTTCGACAACATTGCTCAAACTCGCCCTAATGCCTCGATGGATGAGGTTGTGAATGCCGCAAAAATGGCGGGTGCCCACGATTTCATCCTTAAACTACCAATGGGCTATGACACAATCTTAGCCGAAGGCGGTTCCTCTCTTTCTGGAGGGCAGCGCCAACGCATCGCCATTGCCAGAACACTGTTATCGGATCCGAAGATCATTATTTTCGATGAGGCCACCAGCGCCTTAGATGATGAATCCCAAGCTATCATCCAAGAAAATATGCAAGAAATAGCCAAAGGACGTACCGTAATTACTATTGCCCACCGCCTTTCGACGATCCGTAATCACCAGAGAATTATCGTAATGCGGCAAGGGCAAATTGTTGAGCAAGGCAGCCATCAACAATTAATCGAGAACAATCAATTCTATACACATTTATGGACGCTTCAGCAGTCTCTTAAATAATGACACGGATGTTAACCATGAAAAAAAAACCAGCGCTCTCTCGCTATAACAGTTTTCTACCTGCACATTTAGCTATTCTAAAAACACCGCCTTCTTATTTGGCATTTACCATAGCCATCAGTATTAGTGTTGGTATTTTTATCGCTATTGCTTGGTCTTATTTTGGCAAATTAGATGTTCAAGCGACTACTCAAGGAAAACTCATCGTTTCGGGTCGCACCCAAACCATTCAAGCTTTTGAATTAAGCCGCTTACAGCAAATTCACGTTGAAGATGGGCAACAGGTAAAGCAAGGGGATCCACTGCTCAGCGTTAAAGTATTAGGCGTAGACCAAGATATCCTTAGTCAGCACTACCAAAAAAACTTTCACGCCAGTGAAGAAATGATCCACCATGCCCTACTCAACCAGCAATCCATTGAAATTTCTGCTTATTACAGCCAGTTATCAGCTGCTGAGCAAACTCAAGCACAACTCAGCTATCAAACCATTAAAAAAGAGTATGAAACCTTACTCAACGAAATAACCAATGAAATTCAGCTTAATCGCGTTAACTTTCAAGCAAGAGAACGAGAGTTAAAAGACATCAATATCTTAATGAATAATATTAAAAAACGGCTCGATGCGCATACCGCCCTGAGTCAAAAACAGTTAATCAGTCAAAAAGAATTTTTAGAACAGGAGCGTGAATTACTACTCGCAAGAAAAGAAAAAACCACCAAACAATCCGAACTCTCTATATTAAATAGCCAACATCATGCTTTGCTCGAAAAGCAAGATAGGATTAATGCGCAAAAACACCAAGAATGGCATGAGAAATATCAGCAAGCTAAATTCAAATTTGTTTCTCTTGAACAGGAATTGATTAAAAACCAAGAGAGAAATCAGCTTGAAGTTATTCGTGCTCCAGTAGATGGGACCGTGCAACAAATTGCGGTTTATACCCTTGGAGCTGTATTACAACCAGCACAGCAATTGATGGTTATTGTGCCCAATAATCATGTGCAATTAGCTGAAGTCAAAATACTGAATAAAGATATCGGCTTTATTCAAGAAGGTTTAAAAGCGGATGTCAAAATTGACGCCTTCCCTTATACCCGCTATGGGACTATCGAAGGCGAGGTATTGTCCATTTCCCGCGATAGCACGCAAGATGACAATCTAGGTCTCGTCTATTTAGCGCAAATTGGTTTAAGCAGCAAACAGCTATTGGTGGAAGGCGAGCAAATTGAAATGACTCCAGGCTTGTCTATTGTCGCTGAAATAAAAACAGATAAACGACGATTAATTGACTACCTATTAAGCCCAATTAACGAATATACCGCCACAGCCATGAGAGAGAAGTAATCGATGGAACAGCAAAATAACAATGGCTTGGAAGCCTTAATATGGATTGCTAATCATTTTCAAAAAAATGTCACTCAAGAACAATTAATGCATGCCATTGGTATGCAGAATGACTCCCCCACAGATTTTGAAATTAGACAATGTGCACAGATTATTGGTTATGAAACAGAGCTCATTTCTCTCACTCGACAACAGATGCAGGATATTCCATTACCTGCTTTGGTGTTGATTAATCAACGCTGGCATATTATCACCCAAAATTCACCACTCACCGTGATTTCTCCCAAAGGAGACGGTGAGGAATCATGGGATAAATCCACCGAATACAATTACTCCGTCATTTTAATTAAAGAGCAGTTGGAGAAAGAACAAAAAAGAGCGTTTGGCATCAGTTGGTTTATTCCATCTATTATTCGCCAACGTTTTAAACTCAAAAATGTCTTTATTCTTGCCGCAATTGTGCAATTTTTTGCGCTGGTAAGCCCTCTACTATTTCAAAACTTAATCGATAAAGTGCTTGTCGGGCGCAGCTTGCCTAATTTACATGTTATTGCCTTAGGAATATTAGCCATTGCTATTGCAGAACCTGTTTACAGCTTTATTCGTAATAAAGTTTTTAGCCATACAAGTACACAAATTAGTGCTGAACTTTCGGGAAAAATTTATCGTCATTTAATGGCACTGCCGCTTAATTACTTTAAATTAAGACCCACAGGTAAAATCATTGCACGTGTCCGTGAATTAGCCCATATACGCCAATTTTTGACTGGCTCAACACTGATGCTGTTTATTGATTTTATCTTTGTCATCCTTTTTATCGCTGTCTTATTTTCGTATAGCAGCCTGATGACATGGACACTAGTAGGCTCTATGGGGGTCTTTTTTGTTTTGTGGATGATATTAGGTCCAATCATTCGTCAGCAGACGGAAAAATCCTACCAAGCCGATGAAAACGGGCTTACATTTTTAACTGAATCAATAACTGGTATCGAAACCGTAAAAACAACAGCAACTGAAAAATACTTTTTCCAACGTTGGCAAAAATTACTCAGTCAGCAATTGAGTCAAGGTTTCAAAGTTTCCATGCGTAGTGTGGTGGCAACACAGTTAATGACGTTAGTTAGTAAAGTGACTACCGCTATTCTACTCTGGCTTGGCGTTAATGAGGTTTTGGCTGGAAATATCACGCCAGGAGAACTTGTCGCTTTCAATATGTTAAGTGCTCACGTTACTCAGCCTATTCTACGCTTTGCTCAAATTTGGCAAGACTTCCAACATACCATTATTTCTCTGCGTCGCGTTGGTGATATTCTTGATAAACCTATTGAAAATGAACGACAAGGCATTGCCAGCTCAAGCACCATTCAAGGGGAAATTGAGTTTCAAAATATCCGCTTTCGCTATCAACCTGAAACCCCTGAAGTGCTAAGTAACCTGACGTTATCCATCAAAGCCGGGGAATTTATTGGTATCACAGGGCCATCTGGTTCAGGAAAAAGCACCCTCACCAAATTGTTACAGCGGCTATATATTCCTCAACATGGGCAAGTTATTGTGGATGGAATGGATTTAGCGGTGACAGATACTGTCGCGTTACGCCGCCGAATGAGTGTCGTCCTTCAAGAAAGCACCCTTTTTGTAGGAACAATTGCAGAAAATATCCGATTAAGTTACCCACAAGCGAGCGAAGAGCAATTAGTCCATGCTGCAAAATTGGCTGGAGCCTATGAGTTTATTATGTCTCTGCCTGAAAACTTTAATTATCATTTATCTGAAAAAGGGTTAAATCTCTCTGGCGGTCAACGTCAGCGTATTGCTCTTGCTCGAGCCTTAATTACTGAACCTGATATTTTAATTCTCGATGAAGCCACCTCTGCGCTGGATTACGAATCAGAATCTGCCATCATGAAAAATATGCCGTTAATCACGCAAGGCAGAACTGTGATTAGCATTGCGCATCGTCTCAATACTATTATGAACGCCGATAAAATTTACGTGATACGAGATGGTGAAGTCGCCGAAGCAGAAACTCATCAGAACCTTCTAAAACTGAATGGCCTTTATGCCAATTTATGGCAACAACAGACGCGTTAACCTGAAGAAAAAAGCATCACTTACTCTTTGGGTGATGCTTTTTTCTTAAAAGTGCTTATTTTTTAATCTATTAGATGAATTAGCGGGGTATGCACCTATGGTACTAGGGGTTCAGCTAGGGTATCATTGCCCGCTGAATTACTGGCACACCCCTTCCGTTAGCAATAGTAGATATGGCAAAAGAACAAACTGACCGCACCACACTGGATTTGTTCGCAGAAGAACGCAGGCCTGGGCGACCAAAAACTAGCCCGTTGTCGCGGGATGAACAATTACGAATCAATAAGCGAAATCAGCTAAAACGAGACAAAGTCAAAGGGCTACGTCGAGTTGAGCTGAAATTAAATGAAGACGCTGTCGCGGTCTTAAACCAATTAGCTGAAGAGAAAAACATAAGCCGAAGTGAGCTAATTGAAGAAATTTTGATGGCTCAACTTGAGCAGGTTAGTGAGACAATTGATCGCTAGCCGTATCTGGGTAAATCACACAAATTTGACAGACTAACACTGTTTTTTTCGCCAAAATAAGGCGCAAAATTTTACCTATTTTCGTTCTATTTTTAGTTCTAGCAGAATCGGTAATTTATACTCTCTACTAGAAAAACAAGAGGTTAATCACTTTATGGCAGTTATAGGCATTTTCTTCGGAAGTGACACAGGTAACACAGAAAATATTGCCAAAATGATCCAAGAAAGATTAGGCAAAGATGTTGCAGAAGTTCACGATATTGCTAAATGCAGCAAAGAAGATATCGAAGCGTTTGATATCCTACTTCTTGGCATCCCTACGTGGTACTACGGTGAAGCTCAGTGTGATTGGGATGATTTCTTCCCAACATTAGAAGAAATTGATTTTGACGGTAAGCTTGTCGCACTGTTTGGTTGTGGAGACCAAGAAGACTACGCAGAGTATTTCTGTGATGCGATGGGAACTATCCGTGACATCATTGAGCCGCGTGGTGCAGTGATCGTCGGTCATTGGCCAACTGAAGGCTACCACTTTGAAGTTTCTAAAGGTATGGCGGACGATAACCACTTTATCGGTCTTGCTATCGATGAAGATCGTCAACCAGAACTGACTGAAGAGCGTGTTGACGCTTGGGTTAAACAAATCTCTGAAGAGATGTCTCTGGCTGAAATCCTTGGCTAATAATGACATAGATTGTCAATTAAAAGCGGGAACCATTCGATATGATGGATTAATCTTCCTATCTAATGGACTCGCTTTTAAGAACGAATCAAAATAATGAGACAATGCATGGTTTCTATTTTTATTTTCCATGCCTATAATTGTAAATCAGTTTAGAAGACAACTGGATTTTTGTTAAAAACGTCTCATTATTGTTAAATTTATGATTTAAAATACAGGACAAGCCCGCATGACAGACAATAATAAAGCATTGAAAAATGCAGGACTCAAAGTCACTCTTCCAAGATTAAAGATTTTGGAAGTACTTCAGGAGCCTGAGTGCCATCACGTCAGTGCGGAAGATCTCTACAAAAAGCTGATTGATATTGGTGAAGAAATCGGGTTAGCCACTGTTTACCGCGTATTAAACCAATTTGATGATGCTGGTATTGTGACTCGTCACAATTTCGAAGGTGGAAAATCCGTATTTGAATTAACTCAGCAACACCACCATGACCACTTGATCTGTTTAGATTGTGGTAAGGTTATCGAATTCACTGACGAATCAATCGAAAAGCGTCAGCATGACATCGCTGCTCGTCACGGTATCAAACTCTCTAACCACAGTTTATATTTGTACGGTCACTGTGCTGAAGGCGATTGTCGTGAAAATAGTGCTGCGCACGAAGCTAAATAATGACTTAATCAGGCGCGAATAACTAAAAGCGCGCTTTATTTAATGAATCATTTAATGTTAATTATACCTACTTAATGTTTATTAGTGGGTATTTTTATTTGAACATACTTAACATTTCCCTATTTCTGCTCTTTAGCTGAAAATTAGCGACTATTTTTTAAAAATACATAGTTTCATTTCTTCAGATAAAACCAAAATCATCCTCTATTCTTTAATTTGTTATGTGCTATTTTAATTTATACTAATTATCAAATTTGTGTGTAAGAGATTAAGGAATGAAGAAAACATATCTGTTTTTGAACATAAGTTTTTTCTTCTGGTTTCTTACTTTGATAGCGTGGTTTTTTAGATATACCATCGTGGCATCCGTTGCCTTTATATCTTCGATCATTTGTTTAGTTTTATACTTCAATTACAAAAAGGTTAGTCGCATGTTCAATAAAAAACAAAGCAAACCAGAACCCACTCCCACTATCAATAAAGAAGAAATCATGCAGCAAATTGCTGAGGAAAAAATGCAAGTATCGTCACCAATGATCAGCGAAGAAAAAACCAATACTATCATCGCCAAAGATGTTGTATTTGAAGGCAATATTACCTCCAATGAACAGGTTCATATCTATGGCACAGTCATTGGCAACATTGCTGGTAAAAATAATACCGTTAAAATCATGCAAAATGGTCAAGTTACCGGCAATATCACCAGCAATGAGTTGTGGGTAAACGGTAAAGTGGAAGGGGAATGTATTTCAGAAACCATTAGTATTGATACTAATGGTGAAATCTACGGCACGATTCGCTATTCAAATTTATCCATCAAAAAAGGCGGAATTTTTTCTGGTTTAGCAGAAGTCAAATCTGCGGTTAAATCAGAAGGTAATGTTGCCGTATTTAAAGAAAAATCCAAACAAGGAAAACCAGAAGCTCAAACACCTGACGTGGGTTCTTTATAATTAAATTTGTTAAATAGATGATATAGAATTGCTCGATAATAACTGATTTACCTTATTTATAGGTATTTATTGTCGAGTTATTTTGATTATACAAATTAACTCATCCCCAAAAGAACACGGCTTATACGTAATAAAAATAGAATAAAGGCGACATCTCTGCCGCCTATTATTAAATATTAATATTGTTCAAACATCTCTTGGATTTTTTTCGGATCTTTCGTTTGTGTTAAGGCTAATTGCAGTAACACACGAGATTTTTGTGGATTCAATCTTTCAGATGCCACAAATCCATATTCGTTATCATTCACTTCTGCATTTCGCGTTGTATAGCCTGTCGGTACGCGACTAGAACGCACCACGACAACATCCTCTTTCGCTGCATTAGCTAATGCATCAAAAATAGTTTTATACATATTCCCGTTACCAACACCGGCACTCACTATACCTTTAACACCTTCTTCTCGCAGTGCTTTTACTGGTGCTGAAGATGCATTCGCATAGTTATAGACAATACCCACTTCCGGTAATTTATCTAATTTGCTCACATCAAAAACAGGTTTATCCCCACGCGGCTGAGGCGCTTGATAATAGGTAACCTTACCATCATGAATATAGCCTTCTGCCCCCGCATTCACAGCATCAAAGGCTTGAACTTCTGTTGTGCTCATTTTCATAACATTGCGACCTTGGATCACTTTGTCATTCATCGCCATCAACACGCCACGCTCTCCCGCTGATTTATCAGATGCTAATACGACGGCATTGTATAAGTTCAATGGGCCGTCAGCGCCCAAAGCCGTGGAAGGACGCATTGCCCCCACCATCACAATCGGCTTTTTACAGGCCGTGGTTAAATCAAGGAAAAAGGCCGTTTCCTCCATGGTGTCAGTACCATGGGTAATCACAAAACCATCGGTTTTATTGCAATCTTGATTAATTTTTTTTGCGAGAGTTAACCAAACTTGATCATTCATATCTTGAGAACCGATATTCACCAGCTGCTCACCACTCAGGTTAGCAATTTTTTTAGTCTCCGGTACCGCATTAAGTAAAGAGTCAATTCCTACTTTCCCAGCTTGGTAGCTTGAACCTGTTGCTGATTCTCCACCACCCGCAATGGTTCCGCCCGTTGCCAGCACCATAATATTCGGTTGTGCAAATGCTGATGCGGCAAACAGTGAAACCAGTGTGGCTAACAGCGCTTTATTTCGGTTTTTCATCCTATTTTCCTTTAACTAAAATTAACGAGCATAATATTAAAAATAAACTCACGTTATTATGTGGATTTAATCTGAGAGTTTTGTGATCGACTTTGTCATTTTAGTAAATTTTAATTTTTCGCTATTTTTCTGTCTTGAATAAAAAGCGTGAGCACTAGGCAAAAAGTCCGTATCATAGCGGCTATCTGAAACAAGCCATTTACAAGTGACTGACAATGAGCCAAACATTTATTCCCGGCAAAGATGCCGCACTCGAAGACTCCATTGATGCATTCCAAACCAAACTGAAAAATTTAGGATTCGATATCGAAGAAGCCTCTTGGCTGAATCCGGTTCCAAATGTTTGGTCCGTTCATATTCGTGACAAAGAGTGCCCGCTGTGCTTTACCAACGGTAAAGGCGCAAGTAAAAAAGCGGCTTTAGCCTCTGCTCTCGGTGAATATTTTGAGCGTTTATCCACCAACTATTTCTTCGCAGATTTCTATTTAGGTAAATCCATCGCTGAGGGGGATTTCGTTCATTATCCTAATGAGAAATGGTTCCCGTTAACTGAAGATGATAGTCTGCCAGCAGGTTTGCTGGATGAGCGCTTGGTTGCTTTCTATGATCCTGACAATGCACTCGCAGGAAGCCAGCTGATTGACCTGCAATCAGGTAATGAAGAACGCGGTATTTGCGCCCTGCCATTCACACGCCAATCTGACAACAGCACCGTCTATATTCCAATGAATATCGTCGGCAACTTGTATGTGTCTAATGGAATGTCAGCCGGAAACACAGCAAACGAGGCTCGTGTACAAGGGTTATCCGAAGTGTTTGAGCGCTTTGTTAAAAATAAAATTATTGCCGAAAGCATTAGTTTACCAACGATCCCTACCGATGTGATGGCTCGCTACCCTGGTGTCGTTGCAGCGATTGAAACGTTGGAAAACGAAGGCTTCCCTATCTTCTGTTACGACGCCTCTTTGGGTGGCCAATTTCCAGTCATCTGTGTGGTGCTGTTTAACCCACAGAACGGGACTTGCTTTGCCTCTTTCGGCGCGCACCCTGATTTTGGTGTTGCCTTAGAGCGTACAGTCACAGAATTGCTGCAAGGTCGTGGACTGAAAGATTTGGACGTGTTTAACGCCCCAACCTTTGATGATGAAGAAGTCGGTGAGCACACAAACTTAGAAACCCACTTTATCGATTCTAGCGGTTTAATTAGCTGGGATATGTTTAAAGACGATGCGGATTATCCATTTGCAGATTGGAGCTTTAAAGGCACCACGACAGAAGAATTTGCAACGTTAATGGCAATCTTCAACAAACTTGACGCAGAAGTGTATATCGCAGATTACAGCCATTTAGGTGTGTATGCCTGCCGTATCTTGGTGCCAGGTATGTCAGATATCTATCCTGTAGAAGATTTGCATATTGCCAACAATGCAATGGGTGCTTACCTTCGCGACACCATTATGTCCCTCCCTGATAGTCAGTGGGAAAAAGAAGATTATCTTGCTCTCATTGAACAGTTAGATGATGACGGATTAGATGACTTTACCCGTGTGCGCGAACTATTAGGTTTGGCTGTTGGTAAAGATAATGGCTGGAGCAATCTACGTATTGGCGAATTGAAATCAATGTTAGCCTTAGCGGGTGGAGACCTTGAACAAGCATTGGCTTGGGTTGAATGGACACAAGACTTCAATAGTTCCGTATTCACGCCAGAACGCGCTAACTACTACCGCTGCTTACATACTCTGCTGCTACTTTCCCAAGAAGAAGAAAGAGAGCCAGCTCAATACTATCAAGCTTTTGTCCGTATGTATGGTCAAGAGGCGGTAGATGCGGCGTCAGCAGCAATTGCGGGTGAATCAAGCTTCTACGGATTATGGTCAATTGATGAAGAGCTCAAAGCATTACCAGCTCATCAAGGGCTTTTAGCAGCTTACGAAAAGCTACAAAAAGCGAAGCGTGCTAATGCTTAATTAGAAAACCTCCCACCAAATCCATAAGCTTGGTGGGGGTTTAAGATGATTTGAGATAAAAGCCTCTGGGCTTTTATCTTTACTTAAGCAATATTTAATTTCAATCACATAATAATTATCGAAATTCATTAACAATCATCTGTAACATTTTACTTATCGAGAGCGTTTTGAGCTGTTTTATAAAATTTTTTTATAAAATTTAAAAAATATTTTTTATATTAAAATCAAATAATTAGATTAAATTTTGACGTTTTTTATACTGTTTCCACCCCGTTCTCTCAACACTTCATGATCCACATCAAATTTATCGTCACACCCGTTTGTTACTATAATTGCGTGCTATAATTAATCAACTTTGTAAGAGAGTGTTAGTATGAAAGCTGACAACCCTTTTAATTTATTATCTCCTGCTGTCATGGCGCAAGTTGCTGATGATGCAGGTGTTTATAAAACGAACAAACACCCAGCTATTACCTACTTGTCAGCATTCACTGCTGGTATCTTTATCTCTATCGCTTTCGTTTTCTATATCACTGCAACGACAGGTGCAGCAAGTGCTCCTTACGGTTTTACTAAACTGATTGGCGGTATCTGCTTCTCCCTTGGACTAATGTTAGTTGTTGTATGCGGTGCTGACTTATTTACATCCACTGTTCTTACCATCGTATCTAAAGCAACAGGCAAAATTACTTGGGGAAAAATGTTCCTCAATTGGTTCAACGTTTATATTGGCAACTTAATTGGCGCACTGTTTTTTGTCGCTATTATTTGGTTTGCAGGCCAATATGCTGCGGCGAATGGGCAATGGGGGTTAAACGTTCTTCAAACGGCTAACTACAAATTGCACCATACTTTTGTTGAAGCTGTCTTTTTAGGTATTTTAGCTAACTTAATGGTTTGCTTAGCAGTTTGGATGAGCTATGCCGGTCGTAGCCTAACTGACAAACTGGTAGTATTAGTTCTGCCAATCGCAATGTTTGTCGCTAGTGGCTTTGAACATAGCATTGCAAATATGTTTATGATCCCTCTAGCTATCATGATTAAAGAATTCGCCCCTGTTGAATTTTGGTCAAATATCAACATGGCACCAGAACAATTTTCTAACTTAACAGTTGGAAACTTTATTACCGAAAACTTAATACCAGTAACTATCGGAAATATTATTGGCGGCGCAGTGTTAGTCGGCCTAATTTACTGGTTAATGCATCTACGTAATAGCGAAAAACATTAATCGAAATTGGTTAATATACTCGGTATTACAAGTACACAAAGATTTATTAAGATCCCTCAAAGATCCATTGTTAAAAGGTAAAAGTATCATGTCCGAATTAAATGAAAAATTCGCTTTAGCATGGCAAGGTTTTAGCCAAGGTGACTGGCAGAATAACGTCAACGTCCGTGACTTTATTCAGAAAAACTATACTCCGTATGAAGGTGATGAATCTTTCTTAGCAGGCTCTACTCCAGCGACTGATAAGCTGTGGGAAAAAGTCATGGAAGGGATCAAAATCGAAAACCGCACTCACGCGCCAGTTGATTTTGATACAGACGTTGCATCAACAATCACTTCCCATGATGCAGGTTACATTAGCAAAGACTTAGAAACTATCGTTGGTTTACAAACTGACGCACCTCTGAAACGTGGTCTTATCCCGTTCGGTGGTATCAAAATGGTTGAAGGTTCATGTAAAGCTTACGATCGTACTTTAGATCCTAGCCTGAAAAAAATCTTCACAGAATACCGTAAAACCCATAACCAAGGTGTTTTCGATGTTTATACTCCAGACATCTTAAAATGCCGTAAATCCGGTATCTTAACCGGTTTACCAGATGCTTATGGTCGTGGTCGTATCATCGGTGACTACCGTCGCGTTGCGCTGTACGGTATTGATTTCCTGATGAAAGACAAGTTCAACCAATTCACCTCTCTGCAAGAAAGATTAGAGAAAGGTGAAGACCTGCAAATGACTATCCAACTGCGCGAAGAAATTGCTGAACAGCACCGTGCACTGGGTCAAATCAAAGAGATGGCTGCTAAATATGGCTACGACATCTCCGGTCCTGCAACTAACGCACAAGAAGCTGTTCAGTGGACTTACTTCGGTTACTTAGCCGCTGTTAAATCTCAAAACGGTGCAGCGATGTCATTTGGTCGTGTATCTACGTTCTTAGACGTGTACATCCAACGTGACTTAGAAGCAGGTAAAATCACAGAAGAACAAGCGCAAGAACTGATTGACCATTTAGTCATGAAACTGCGTATGGTTCGTTTCTTACGTACTCCTGAATACGATGAGCTGTTCTCTGGTGACCCAATCTGGGCAACAGAATCACTGGCTGGTATGGGTCTTGATGGCCGTACTATGGTGACTAAAAACACTTTCCGTTTCCTGAACACACTGTATACCATGGGCCCATCTCCAGAGCCTAACATGACTATCCTGTGGTCAGAAAAACTGCCAATGAACTTCAAAAAGTTCGCAGCAAAAGTGTCTATCGATACTTCATCTGTACAGTATGAAAACGATGACTTAATGCGTCCTGACTTCAACAATGATGACTACGCAATCGCATGTTGCGTGAGCCCAATGATTGTTGGTAAACAAATGCAGTTCTTCGGTGCTCGTGCAAACTTAGCGAAAACTATGCTGTACACCATCAACGGTGGTGTGGACGAAAAACTGAAAATGCAAGTCGGTCCTAAACATGCTCCAATCATGGACGAAGTTCTTGATTTCGATACCGTGATGGACAAAATGGACCACTTTATGGATTGGTTAGCAACTCAGTACGTCACTGCGCTGAACTGCATCCACTTCATGCACGATAAATACAGCTATGAAGCAGCACTGATGGCACTTCATGACCGTGATGTTTACCGTACAATGGCATGTGGTATCGCAGGTCTATCTGTTGCAGCTGACTCACTGTCTGCTATCAAATACGCAAAAGTTAAACCAATTCGTGACGAAGATGGTATTGCTATCGACTTCGAAATCGAAGGTGAATACCCACAATTTGGTAACAACGACCCACGTGTTGATGACATCGCTTGTGACTTAGTAGAACGTTTCATGAAGAAAATCCAGAAACTGCCTACTTACCGTAACGCGGTTCCAACTCAGTCAGTTCTGACCATCACTTCTAACGTTGTGTATGGTAAGAAAACAGGTAACACCCCTGATGGTCGTCGTGCTGGCGCTCCATTCGGACCAGGCGCTAACCCAATGCACGGTCGTGACCAAAAAGGTGCGGTTGCATCACTGACTTCAGTGGCTAAACTGCCGTTTGCTTACGCGAAAGATGGTATTTCTTATACCTTCTCTATCGTTCCAAATGCATTAGGTAAAGACGACGAAGTGCGTAAAACTAACTTAGCGGGTCTGATGGATGGTTACTTCCACCATGAATCCTCTATCGAGGGTGGTCAGCACTTAAACGTGAACGTTATGAACCGCGAAATGCTGTTAGACGCAATGGAAAACCCAGAGAAATATCCGCAGCTGACTATCCGTGTATCAGGATATGCAGTGCGCTTTAACTCTCTGACTAAAGAACAGCAGCAAGACGTTATTACTCGTACTTTCACCAGTACTCTGTAAGACTTTGCTAAGATTCTATAACGTAAAATAAATAAAAGGCCCCTCCCATTGGGGCCTTTCTATCTTAGTCAAAGATAACAAATTATAATTCTACATTCTGTGAGTTCCTGCTATGTCAACAACGCAAAAGACTATTCCAACGACTGAAATTTCGACCACCTCGCCACCTGCGACGTTTGGGCGAATTCACTCCTTCGAATCCTGTGGTACCGTCGACGGACCAGGGATCCGCTTTATTGTCTTCTTTCAAGGCTGCCTAATGCGCTGCCTGTATTGCCATAATCGTGATACATGGGATACCCATACCGGTAACATGGTCACTGTTGATGAATTAATGAAAGAAGCCGTCACTTATCGCCATTTTATGAACGCTACAGGTGGTGGTGTAACCGCATCTGGTGGTGAAGCTATTTTACAGGCTGATTTTGTCCGTGATTGGTTCCGCGCTTGTAAAAAAGAAAACATCCATACCTGTTTAGACACTAATGGATTTGTTCGTCGTTATGACCCCGTCATTGATGAGCTGATGGAAGTCACTGATCTTGTCATGCTTGACTTAAAACAGCTTAATGATGAGATCCACCAAAAACTCGTGGGTGTTTCCAATCATCGCACCTTAGAATTTGCTCGCTACCTCGCTAAGCGCAATCAAAAAACCTGGATCCGCTATGTCGTTGTCCCAGGCTGGAGTGACGATGACCACTCAGTCCATATGCTCGGTGAGTTTGTCAAAGATATGGATAATATAGAGAAAATTGAACTGCTCCCTTACCATGAGCTGGGTAAACACAAATGGGAAACCATGGGTGAAGAATACAAACTTGATGGCGTGAGACCACCGTCAAAAGAAGTGATGGAAAGAGTAAAAAGCATCCTCGAAAGCTACGGCAAAAAAGTCATGTACTAATTAAAATGAGGCTTCCTTCGGGGAGCCTCATTATTATCCCTTCTTCTACACCATCCTACCCGCTTTCATAATCCTGCCTACTCTCACGCAACCAGATTACTCTGCTTTGATAATGTTGAGTTTTTAGGCATAATCCCCAAGTTAAATTTAATTTATAAATCAATAGCAGCATAACACTATAATAAACATTGCTGATTCATCACTACGAATAGGTCATTTACCATGAACAATGAACACGATCATGTCGATAACAACATATCACCTGTAACGCCAGCACCTGAAACACCATCACCTCAAGAGCCCGTTGATAGTTTTGTATTTACGCCTGAACCTCGCGCCGTTCAAGCAGGAGAAGGCGTTGAATGGATTAGCCAAGCGTGGGCACTGGTCAAAGAAAAATTAGGTATGTGGATCCTGATTAACGTTGTCTTTTTCCTGATTATCTTTGCTATGGCTTTTCTACCCATTGTCAGCATGTTTGTGAGTTTTGTTACTCCCGTTTTCGTCGGGGGGATCATTGCAATTTGTGAAAACCAACGCAAAACTGGCGAAGCGGATATTGGCTTGCTTTTCTCTGGGTTCCAAAAGAAATTTGGTGAGCTATTTGCTATTGGTGCCATAAACTTTGCAGCCAATATGGTCGGAATGTTAATTGCTTTTCTGATTGCTGGCTCGGCCATTTTTAGCTTAGTAATGCAAGCTGACCAATACGATGGTATTTCGGATGCAGCCTTGTTTGCATCAACTGGAACATTTGTATTTGCGGGCATTATCATGGCATTAGCTAGCTTATTTGGCACTGCACTAACGTGGTTTGCTCCCGCTCTTATCATGAATCATGATTTCAAAATTGGCACATCTATCTCCGCCAGCTTACAGGCAGTGAAGAAAAACCTATTACCCGGCTTCTTATTCTTCCTGATTGCCATGGTGCTAATGTTTGTCTCCATTATCCCATTCGGCTTAGGATTATTTATCTCAATGCCAATTATGTACGCAACTTACTACAGCACGTACCGCAGTATCTTTTTTACCGATACTAAACAGTCACAGACCAGTTCATTGATTGTGTAATTAAAGCGGACGAGACTCACTAATTTCTTTGGAAGTTTTGTACTGAGCTCATCAGCATTGACTAAAATTATCTCCTGACACCTCAGGGTTGAATTACGACGATGAGGTGTTTTTTAATTACTAAAATCAGTAAATAAAACCATTTATAACAAAAAGTTAATCAGTCAAGCCATTATCTAGAATTAGGACTAACTTTTTTCCACTCCTTAAAAAATATTGGTTAGTATCTCGTCGTCAACCGCTCGGGATAAGGATCGATATGTCTATTCACTTAGTTTCTAAACCGCATGATTCTGCATTCAAAGGCTTTATGACTAAGCTTGGTAATGCAAGGGATTTCTTCGAGGCTCATTTACCAAGTCGTATTACACAATACTGTAATTTCGATACTTTAATACTAACGAGTGCTTCATTTATAGATAAAACGCTGCGTTCTCGCTTGTCTGATTTGCTCTATAGAGTCGAAACAAAACAAGGTTCGGGTTACTTCTATCTATTAGTTGAGCACCAATCGACTCCAGATAAATTAATGGGCTGGCGCTTAATGCATTACGCGTTCTCCGCAATGAATCAACATCTACAACACGGTCATCATGCTTTACCCCTTATCGTCCCTATTCAGTTTTATCATGGTGATCCGTCGCCTTACCCTTATTCACGCTCATGGACAGACTGCTTTCAGTGGTCAGATTTAGCCCATGACCTTTATTGTAATCCCCTACCACTGATTGACGTAAATGCTGTCAGCGATGATGAAATTCTTACCCACCGGAAGGTGGCTGCAATGGAGTTAGCTTTCAAGTATTCAACCCGACAGGGTGACATTGTTCTGCTATCTAAACGCTTAGCACATGTGATTAAAGAAAATGAAAATCATCGAGATGATGTGATTTTAATTATTAACTATCTATTTAGTGTGATGGATTCCACTGATTACACCCAAATAGTACAGGCTTTAATCAATCAAACTGAAAAATATGAGGAAACTATTATGAATATTGCACAGAGACTCAGGGATGAAGGAATGCAAAAAGGTATAGAACAAGGCATAGAGCAAGG
>NZ_WLUG01000065.1:0-20093 GCF_009706505.1 Providencia sp. wls1922
CCGGCATATCAGGCTCGCCCACCACACCATAATGACCTTGACGGAAAATACCCGCTTTCTCATGACCAATATGCTCACGATCAGAACCTAGCCAATCGGTATGATCAAGCGCAATACTGGTGATTGCCGCGATATCCGCATCCACGACATTAGTTGCATCAAGGCGACCGCCTAACCCTACTTCAAGGATCACAATATCTAACTCAGCTTGCTTAAATAATTGTAGTGCAGCTAAGGTGCCATATTCAAAGTAGGTTAATGAAATATTTCCACGCTGCGCTTCGATAGTCGCAAATGCTTGGCAAAACTCACTTTCAGTAAGCTCTTTACCTTGGATTCGGACGCGTTCCGTGTAGCGCACTAAATGTGGGGAACTGTAGACACCCACCTTCAAACCCGCAGCCATCAAAATAGACTCAAGTGTATGGCAGGTTGTGCCTTTACCGTTTGTGCCGGTGACAGTGATGACGCGAGGAGCAGGTTGAGTGAGATGCATTTGACGGGCAGCTTGCCCTACTCGTTCCAACCCCATATCAATATTTTGGCTATGCAGGTCAGTGAGATAAGAGAGCCAAGCCTCCAATGGAGACTTGGCTGTAGGAATGATTAGATTACTCATCATCTTTTTTATGTTTAGCGCCTTTTGCTTTATCTGCACCATCGACAGCATCAGCAAGGTCAATTTCCACGTCAACCACTTCAACAACCAGCGCTGGTGCAGTGTTCAAACTTGGTTGGTTGGTTAACATCGCTAGGACATCAGCCAGACGATCACGCATATCTTGACGACGCACGATCATGTCAATTGCCCCTTTTTCCAGCAGGAATTCACTGCGCTGGAAACCTTGAGGTAATTTTTCACGAACGGTCTGTTCGATAACGCGAGGACCCGCGAAGCCAATCAGTGCTTTAGGTTCAGCCACGTTGATATCACCCAACATTGCTAAACTTGCAGAAACACCACCCATGGTCGGGTCGGTCAGTACAGAAATGTACGGTAAGCCACGTTCTTGCATTTTCGCCAGTGCAGCACTGGTTTTCGCCATTTGCATCAGGGACAGCAGCGCTTCTTGCATACGCGCACCACCACTGGATGAGAAGCAAACTAATGGACAGTTATCTTCCAAAGCTTGTTCTACAGCACGGACAAAACGTGCCCCCACAACCGATGCCATTGAACCACCCATAAAGGAGAATTCAAATGCAGCGGCAACAACAGGCATCTCTTTGAGCGTACCTTTCATCACGACGATAGCATCTTTTTCACCCGTCTCTTTCTGGGCGGAGCTAATTCTGTCTTTGTATTTTTTAGAGTCGCGGAATTTGAGCACATCTTTTGGCTCTAATTCACTACCTAATTCCGTTGTTGAGTTTTCATCAAGGAAAGATTCAAGGCGTTGGCGAGCATGAATACGCATATGGTGGTCACATTTTGGACACACTTGTAGGTTACGCTCAAGCTCAGCACCGTAGAGGACTTGCCCACAGCTATCACATTTAGTCCAAACACCTTCAGGGATGTTTGCTTTATGGGATGGGGTTGAAGTACCTTTTTTTAAAATTTTCTCAATCCAGCTCATTAATGGACCTTTTCGTCTGATTGCACTCTGACGACACTTCGAATAATACCATCACTGAATTTCAGATGGTGGTTATATAAGAAGCATCTATCAGTATGTTATTTTTTTGCCATTAAACCACAATGATATCTCACTGTAGATAAAAACTTTTTTCAAACCGATTATTGGTTATCGTTTTTTTGCGTCGCCGCACTCTTTTCTTTTGCCACTGCATTTTTTTCTTTTGCAGCAGCTCGACGGTGGCGAATAATTTCAATGACACCCGGCAGAATCGAAATAAAGATAATCGCGACTATCAGTAATTTCAAATTCTTTTGTACTATCGGTAAATCACCGAATAAATACCCTGCATAGGTAAAGAGTAGCACCCATAATAACGCACCTGCCACATTATAAAAGGCAAAATGACGGTAAGACATTTTACCCATACCTGCAACGAAAGGTGCAAAGGTTCTCACGATAGGCACAAAACGCGCCAAAATAATCGCTTTTCCGCCATGTTTTTCATAAAACTGATGGGTTTTATCTAAATAGCTACGACGGAAAATTTTTGAATCTGGGTTTTTAAACAGTTTTTCACCAAAGATACGTCCAATGGTGTAGTTCACTGCATCACCAATAATTGCCGCAATAATCATCAACAACACCATGACGTGTACGTTTAAATCATTACTTGGCAATGCTGCTAACGCACCCGCGACAAATAATAAAGAATCCCCGGGAAGGAAAGGCGTAACCACCAGCCCCGTCTCACAGAATAGGATCAGGAATAAAATTCCGTAAACCCAAACACCATATTCGGCGACCAATTCCGCAAGATGCACATCAATATGTAAAATAAAATCAATGATAAAACTGATAAACTCCATGGGGTTCCTCATGTGGAGATTTATATTAACGACCTTTACAGCAGCTCATCCGCAAGAAATAGAGGCCCCATCACATTCTGTGGTAGGTCAAATTTTTCAGGATAATCCACGCTCACTAAATACAGTCCTTCCGCTTTGGCTGTCGCCGCCGCTTTCGTTCTATCTTTTAATTCTAGAAGATGTGCCATCCAATCAATGTCTTGATTACCACAGCCTATCTCCAACAAACTGCCAACAATATTTCTCACCATATGGTGTACAAACGCATTGGCTTTAATATCCACAACCACATAGTTTCCGTGACGCGTTACATTAACGTGCATCACATTACGCCAAGGGCTTTTTGACTGACACTGCACCGCGCGGAATGAGGTAAAATCACGCTCGCCCAGCAATGCTTGTGCCGCTTGGTGCATACGCTTTTCATCAAGGGGAAAATGAAAGTGCGTGACACCATTCGATAAAATTGCAGGTCGATAACGGTGATTAAAAATCACATAACGATATCGACGTGCCGTTGCACTAAAACGCGCATGAAACTCATCATCCACAGGTTTACACCAGCGAACCGCAATATCGTCAGGAAGGTGGGTATTTGCTCCCATCGTCCATGCCGCCTCTTTACGGTTAGCTGAAGTTTCAAAATGCACCACCTGCCCAGTCGCATGAACACCTGCATCCGTGCGTCCCGCACAATTGACGGTGATTGGCTCCGCGGCGATTTTAGACAGGGCAACCTCAAGGCAACCCTGTACGCTTTTCACTTCTTGCTGGCGTTGCCAACCATAATAACGGCTACCGTTATACTCAATTCCGAGGGCAATGCGATGCAGCTTTGGGGACTCCGACATTAGTAATACAGCTCCTGAGCCAGTTTTTCTGCTGTCTCAACCGCCATTAACGCACCACCAAAACGAACGTTATCCGCCACTGACCAGAACTGTAAAATTTCCGGTATACCATAATCGTTACGAATACAGCCAATGCTTAAGAAATCATTACCTGATGCGTCAGTCACTTGAGTTGGATAATCACCCTCTTCTGAGACCTGAATATCATCAAAACGTTCAAATTCTTCGCTCGCTTCTTCTGCGCTAACTGGGCGTAGAGTTTCTAAGTGCACCACTTGCGCATTACCATAGAATACCGGTGACTGAATAAAGCTTACGGAGACTGGCAAACCATCGTCTTGCAGCACTTTACGAACTTGCTCAACTAAACGGCGCTCTTGCACAACACTGCCTTCACCATCCGCTAATAATGGCAGCATATTAAAGGCTAATTGCTTAGTAAAACGACCTTCTTCCGCAGGGATACCATTCAATAAACGCGCACTTTGACCCGCTAATTCATCCACAGCCGCTTTACCGTACGCTGACATCGACAGCATATTGGTAAGTGTAATGCGTCCTAACCCAGCCGCGTCCACTAACGGTTTGATAGACGTTAAGAGTTGGCTAACGTAACTGTCTGCCACCGAAATAATATTGCGATTACGATAATCCGCTAATACTTGCGGGTTAACTCCCGGTACCACTAATGGTACATCAGGGTCTAACGCAAAAATACCGCTGTTATCAATCACAATGCAGCCTTCTTGCGCCGCTAATTCCGCATACTGTGCTGCGGCTTCCTCGCCTGCCGCGAAAAAGGCAATTTGTGCCTGCGACCAATCGAAATCCGCGACATCTTGCACTAGATAACTTTTACCGTTGAAGCGAATGCTCTCCCCCGCACTACGCTCACTGGCTAGTAAATAAAGCTCACCAACGGGAAACTCTCTTTCTTGAAGCAGGGAAAGAATACCTTCGCCCACTGCGCCGGTTGCCCCGAGTAATGCAATATTCCAACCTTCTGTCATGGTTTTTCCTCTAAAAAATCAAAGTGAAACAAGCCGTGATTAGCCGCTTATTTCACCTAAAAGAATCTGTTATTAAATTTTTGCGTTAAAGCCTAATTCGCTCAGTAACTGGGCTGTCTCTTGGCTATCGCATTGAACTGTTAACGATGACCATTCACGGCGTTCTTGGTAGTGTTTACGTAATTTATCGAACTCACCGGGAATGCCAGCCACTGCGCGCAACGATGCATCATCACGGCGCACATCATACACGAGATGCACTAATCTTTTGAGCTGGCTTTGCGTTAATTTACCATTGAAATTAATGCAGTCGATATCCGGTTTCGGTAACAGCGATGCCAGAGATACATTAGTAGGCTTACCTAGGAATTCGCAATAAGCTTCAAAGACTTGGGTTGTTCCTCGTGCTTTACCCTCTAAAGTATAGCCTGCAATATGCGGCGTACCGATATCCACATACGCCAGTAATTCTGTATCCAGATCAGGCTCAGGCTCCCACACATCCAATACCACACTCAGCGGCTTACCTTGCTCAAGCAACTGTAATAGCGCTTGGTTATCCACCACTTCACCACGGCTCGCATTCACCAAAATGGTACCGTCGCGTAAATTTGCTAGTCGAGATTCATCCATTAAATGGAAGGTAGAATATTCGCCTTCCATGTTGAGCGGTGTATGGAAGGTTAAAATATCAGCCTGCTCCAGTAGCGAATCGAATGGAACAAAAACTTCTTGGTCGCCTTTATCTGCTCGAGGAGGGTCACATAATACGGTATTCACGCCCCACGCTTGCAGACGTTTATACAAACGCCCTCCCACATTACCAACCCCGACTATCCCAACGGTTTTATCGCGTAAATCAAAGTTATCGCGTTCCGCCAGCATCAATAATGCAGAAAAAACATACTCAACGACAGCAATGGCATTGCACCCTGGCGCTGAAGAGAATCCAATATTGGCTTCGGCAAGCCACTGGGTATCAACGTGGTCAAACCCTGCTGTTGCCGTGCCGACGAATTTTACTGGCGTATTGCTCAGTAATGATTTATTCACTTTGGTAATTGAGCGCACCATTAATGCATCTGCATCAACCAGTTCCTGTTCTGGCACTGGGCGCCCTGGTACTGCTTTAACTTCGCCTAGCTCACTAAACAGTGTTTGAGCATATGGCATGTTTTCATCAACCAAAATTTTCACGGAATTCGTCCCAATAGAATGTGTGTCATGCCCGATTTGGCTGCCACACTATACTCCAAATCGTCGATAGGCTGAATCATTTACATGACAATGCTTTTGGTTGAAATTGATAGTCTATTCGGCGATATTTAATTTTTCTTTTTATTAAACAATCTTACAGATGAGTCTGACTATCTAATCTAAAGAATTTCATGTTTAATCAGCAAAACCACATTAAAAGTTATTCATTTTTCAGGAAGGCATTTATTTTGAAAGGCATATTGATTGTGAAAAAAGTATTACTGTCGCTTCCCCTAATGTGCTCGTTTTATGCCTATGCTGGCGACCAAAACTGCTCGACGGACACCATCGCCATCAACAACTTTAATAATTTCGTCTTTGCCCAAGAGCGCCCATTTAACGACTCATTAAAAGCAATGAACTCACGCACCACCAGTCAAGATGATTACATCAACAATACGGTTCAAACGAAGTTTGATGATTGTGGAGCCCTAATTGAGTTAACTGGTCATGAAGTTATCAAATTCAGCATCCACGACAGTGTATCCGTCAAATCCATTGATATGAGCATGAAAAAAAATGGCAACGGTTGGGACTACAAATCCGCATTTAAGCTGTCTGTTATTAATCAAGATAATGTTGAAAAAACTATCTTACAGCAAAAAATGAACGGAAAGTTTTTCACTGATCAGAATGGAAAAATAACCGAAGCCAAAGATTCTTCTTATACGACAACCCTCGATAAAGAGCGCATGTTAACAAGAGCAGTCACCACTTTTTTAACTGATGATAAAGGACGATTATCTGAATCCAACCGAGTCAGTACGCTAGAAAATGATAGTGTGAAAACAGCCTTCCTCTATGATGCGAAAAATCGCTTAGTTCGCATGCAGTCTGACTCAACCGTCAAAGAGTTTACCTATGATGATGATGACAGAATGTTAACCAACAAAACCATTGAAGAATTTTTTACCACCGAAACAACCGCGACCACCTGTAACAGCTGGAATACGTTCGGAAGGTGCACCGACGCGGAAAAAAAGATCACCACATTAATTAAAGATGAACACGGAGGGAAAGATAGCGTGTACAACTACCACGCTAATATCAAATACAATTATGTATATTGATTTTCCCTCTACTATGGGGTCAGCTCTTTCATTCGAAACCGGTCTGGAGTGACCCCTGAAATTTGCTGGAACATCGCAATAAATGCAGATGCCGAGCTATACCCCACATCCAAAGCAACTTCATGGACACTTTTACCTTTATCCAATCCAGCCACTGCATGTAAGTAACGTAGTCGCTGGCGCCACTCACTGAATGACATACCCAGCTCTTGTTGGCAACGGCGAGATAATGTTCGCTCCGAGGTATAAGCCCGCTTTGCCCACTGGGCGAGCGTTGTATTATCCGCAGGGTCTTGCTGTAGCTCCGCTAAAATAGGCGCTAACAATTTATCTTTGCTGGTGGGTAAATAAGTATCTTGGCATGGCGAAATAGCAAATTGGTCAATCAATACCTCCCCCAAACGAATATCCTGCTCGGTTTCGGGCTGAACAATGCCCCGTTGATACATATCCGTCATGATCGTATGGAAAATGGGGCTTAATCGCACAACACATGCCTTACTAGCAAGTCGCGGTGTATAAGATTGGGCAAAATCAATAATGCGAAATTTGACACTCTGCTTATTAAAACTCGCATGTTGGGTATTAGCGGGGATCCAGATGCAAAACTCTGGCGGTGCCATATAATGCTTGCCTTCCACTTCCATTTCCATAATCCCACAGACCACATACAGCAATTGACCAAAGGTATGGGAATGGGATTTGTATTCGGTTTGCTGGTTGATCTGCTCATGACGCAAGGCAATAAATTCAGGCTCAATAATATTGCATTCGTTAATTTGCAGAACATCACTTTTTAAATTATTCATAAGCTGTCTGAAAAGCGTTATCGATTGTCTGAATATCAGTATATATAATATTTCGGACAGATGTATACTCCTGTGACTGATTAGGGAGAACGTTGTTAATGAAATATTTCCTGTTTCCGCTGACCGCGGTTTTATTATGGTCCATCAATGCCATCGTCAACAAAGCCGCTGCAACGGCAATTGACCCTGCTGCTATTTCGTTTTATCGCTGGGCTCTGGCATTTTTAGTCATGACCCCATTTGTTCTGCGCTCGGTACTGCGCAATGCCAAAGTGGTTAAACAACATTGGTGGCAACTGGCCATCTTAGGTGCTTTGGGGATGATGCTGTATCAAAGTTTGGCTTACTATGCCGCACACACAGTAAGCGCGACATTTATGGGTGTTATGAACTCATTTATTCCGCTATTAACTGTGGTGATTAGTATTTTCGTTCTGAGGGTGATCCCAACCGTTGGGATTGTTATTGGTTCCGTTCTATCTTTGTTTGGATTGGCTTGGTTAGTCAGCCAAGGGAACCCAAGTTCATTACTGGATAATGGATTGGGTCAAGGCGAATTGCTGATGATCGTCGCTTCCGCCGCTTATGCCCTATACGGAGTATTAACTAAGCGTTGGTCTATTCAGCTATCGAGTTGGGATTCACTGTACGTGCAAGTCTTCTTTGGCGTTTTATTATTAATTCCAAACTTCTTGATGGCAGATGATGTGAGCCTTAACAGCAATAATATCGGGTTAGTTTTATTCGCAGGGATTGCTGCATCGATTCTGGCTCCAGCAATGTGGATCCAAGGCGTGCTCCGCTTAGGCGCCAATACCACCTCTATCTTTATGAACCTCGCTCCGGTATTTACTGCCATTATCGCGGTATTCACACTTGGGGAAGAGTTAAAGAGTTACCACTTAATTGGGGGCGGAATCGTGTTACTTGGCGTGATGTTAGCTCAACAGCTGCGCACCCCGCTCACCCAGCTATTTTCTCGCAAGAAAAAAGCGTTAGAAGAAGAGACTTGCCAGTAAGCCACATTAATAGTTCGATTGATTAAAAGCCCCATAAATCTACTTCAAGGTTATGGGGCTTTGTTTATTTTATGCCTTTCCGGCTAATTACACAGATCAATTGCACCTAAAAAGGTGTGTAAATTTGATAATGACCGTTTTTAGGTGCAACTAGATAATAACAGAGTAGCCACTAAGCTTTCTTCGGTGCCCGGCTCGCTTTCAAAGTGATACGTACCAACAGGCCGCCGAGATGCTCACTCTTTAACAGCTGCAATTCTGAGCCGTGATAACTGGCGATATCTTTTACAAGCGCCAAACCCAACCCTGAACCTTCCAGCCCTTTGGCATTATTCAAGCGCATGAAGGCTTTTAATGAGCGGTGAATATATTTATTTTCGATACCAGGTCCTGAGTCTTCAATTTCCAACTTGATCATCGACTTATGACTTTCATCTGCAATAATACGTACCGTGACAACCCCCTTCTCTGGGGTATATTTAATCGCATTATCGATTAAGTTCGCGCACATTTCCGCCAGCAAAATAGCATCCCCTTTCACCCAACAATGTTCTAGCCCCTCATAGCCTAAATCAATCTGCTTACTTTCGGATTGCCCTAAGCGGGTAAAACAGACTTGCTGAACAATTTCGACCAAATTAACTGCACGATAAAGCCTGATCGCCTCTTTTTCGTGCTCTTTTAAACGGGCAAGCTGCAATAACCGATCAGTTAATACAATGGTGTTATCCAAAGTTTTATTAATCGCCTGCAAACTTTGCTGTTTCTGTTGCTCATCATCGCTATTAAGAGCCACCGAAACTTGAGTTTTTAATACGGCTAACGGGGTTTTTAATTGATGGGAAGCATCTGCACTGAAACGCTCTTGGCGTTTTAACATACGCCTTAATCGCTCCACATAGCGGTTCAATGCATCCACCAGAGGCGAAAGTTCTGACCATGGCAACACATTCGGGATTGGAGTTAGGTCATTCGCGGCACGACCCAACATGAGATTAGAAAGTTTTTTCAACGGTGTTAATAACTTACGTAATAGCAAATACGCCAATATCAGCGTCACAACCACCACAGTACCTTGGCTCATCAAAGCCGAGATCAGCAATTGATTGGCAAAATCTTGCCGAGCATACACCGTTTCAGCGACGCGGATCTCCACCATGCCTTGGATCCCACCTTCATTAATCGGTTGGAAAAAGGTCGCTACGCGAATGGGAAGCCCCATATATTCCGCATCATAAAAGTAGACTAAGGCCGTGTAATGTTGAGAGCGCATCCAGTAAGGGGGGATTGGCGGTAGGTCATCATAGCCAGAAATGGTCTCCCCATGAGGAGCGATGACTTGATAAAACAGACGGTCATTATTGTTCAGTTCAAAGCTATCGAGTACCACGTAAGGCACATTCACGGAAAGATGTTCATCCACAACTTGTAATCGCTCCGCCACCGTTCTCGCCGACGCCAGTAATGTCCGGTCATAGGCGAGGTTAGCGGCGTTTTTAGCGCTGTAATAGTGGGTATAAACGGAGAAACTTCCCAACAAAATGAGGGGGATACCGAAAAAAAGCAGCAACTGATGAAAGAGAGAGCGTGGATGAGAGACTAATTTCATACACTACACTGCTCTAATCGGTATCCCAATCCGCGTAAAGTATTGATATTAACATCTGAACCCGCGAGTTTTTTGCGAACCCGATGCACATACAATTCAATACTTTGTAAGTTGGCTTCATCCGACAGTGAGAATACCTGTTCAAATAATTGTGTTTTTGAAACAGGTCGCCCTCTGCGATGAAAAAGTGTATTCAATACCGCGTATTCTCGCGGGGTTAAACCTAGCGGCTCCGCCTTCAGTGAAAAATAACCCTCGTCATGAAAACAAAGATCACCAAAACATTGGTCGCTATTCGCATTCCCTTGGCTACGACGTAATAGCGCGCGCACTCGGGCTTCTAATTCGGCAATATCAAAGGGTTTAGTCAGGTAATCATCCGCCCCTGCATTCAGCCCTTTTACGCGGTCAGCCACATCTGAATTCGCCGTTAATAGCAGCACAGGTGTTTCTTGATGCCGCTTGCGCATCTGGGCTAATACATCCAAACCACTCATCCGTGGCAATGAAACATCCAATACCACCAACGAATAATTTTCAGTTTGTAATAACTGGTCAGCACTATAGCCATCACTGGCAATATCAACAGCAAATCCCGATGCGGTTAAGGCTTTTTGTAACCACAATGACAACTCGTCATGATCTTCAACCAATAACATTCTCATCCGTCGCCCACTCATTATGATTATTTATGCGTATAAGTTGGCACTCTCTCAATTGAATGAAAAGTGTTAAACGTGATTTTTACCGAAGCTATCACAACTATCCTTCGTTAACCTGCTACTACAAATAGAAATTAACATTAAATTAACAAATATAAGAAGAGATAATATAAAACAATCTGATATGTATCACATAAAAATAATTTTATTTGTTAATGAAAGGTAAATGAAAGGTTCTCAATACAATGATGAGTGGCGAGCAAACATCGCCCACAGTTATTTATCTACAAAAACATATTCATCTACAACGGTAGATCCATAACGACATAACCAACAACAACCAAGTAACTTAATTATTGTCTAGTGAGGAATGAAGCATGAAGAATTTCACAATCAATACCTTAGCTGCAGCAATTTTTTTAGTTGGCGTTAACCAAGCAATGGCGTTACCCGAAAGAACCGAATGTATTGCCCCAGCCAAACCTGGCGGTGGCTTTGACTTAACCTGTAAACTCGTTCAAGTCTCCATGCTGGAAACCAAAGAAATCGAAAAACCGATGCGTGTGACATACATGCCAGGTGGAATTGGTGCCGTTGCCTACAATGCCATTGTGGCTCAACGCCCAGCTGAGCCGGGAACCATCGTCGCATTCTCTGGTGGCTCCTTACTCAACCTTGCACAAGGTAAATTTGGTCGTTACAACGAAAATGATGTTCGCTGGCTAGCGAGTGTTGGCAGTGACTATGGCATGATTGCCGTGCGTGCAGACTCCCCTTATAAAACCTTAGGCGAACTGATGGACGCCTTCAAAAAAGATCCAAACAGCATTGTCTTCGGTGCTGGTGGCTCCATCGGTAGCCAAGATTGGATGAAAACGGCGTTACTCGCCAAAGCGATCGATTTAGACCCACGAAAAATGCGCTATGTTGCTTTCGAAGGCGGTGGCGAAACACTGACAGCCCTGTTAGGCAACCACATCCAAGTGATCTCCGGTGATATCAGTGAAATGACCCCCTATATCAGTGACGGAAAAATCCGCATCCTAGCGGTATATGCGGATAAACGCCTACCGGATGGGCTCGCTAATATCCCAACCGCTAAAGAGCAAGGCTATGACATAGTTTGGCCAATCATTCGCGGATTCTACATGGGACCAAAAGTATCCGATGCGGATTACAATCAATGGGTTGAAGCCTTCCAAAAATTACAACAAACCGACGAATTTAAAAAGCAGCGTGAATTACGTGGCTTGTTTGAATACAACTTATCGGGCCCAGAACTGGACGCTTACGTGAAAAAAGAAGTTGAGAACTACCGTGAGCAAGCGCGTTCCTTCGGGTTAGCGAAATAACGGAGTCACCATGAGCCAACGCATATTTGCCATAGTCTGGCTAATACTGTGTGGGATCGGGCTGTACATCGGCTGGGGCATCCAAAGTGAGTTTACCTATGAACCATTGGGCCCCCGCCCTTTCCCGATTGCCATACTGTCATTAATGACCCTGTGCGCACTCGCACTCCTGCTGGGTCGCCAAGAAGCGGTTGAATGGCCAAAGCCCTATGTCTTGCGCCGTTTAGTCTTGTTAATCATTGCATTAGTTATTTATGCATGGGCGTTTGAGTGGTTAGGATTTCCATTATCGACCATTTTGTTGACCATCAGCGTTGCCCTGTTATTTGGTGCAACCCCGATAGCCGCCCTGATTTCCGGTCCAATCCTAGGCATTTCCCTATTCTATGCCTTTGACCGATTACTCGATGTGACATTGCCAATCGGCGAGCTTTTTAGCTAAGGAGAAAGTATGGAAACGTGGATGTATTTATCTCAAGGCTTTGAGGTCGCGCTGATCCCTCAAAACATTATGATCGGGCTGATTGGCTGCTTTATCGGCACCATTGTCGGTATGTTACCGGGTCTTGGCCCAATTAACGGTGTCGCAATTCTATTGCCATTGGCATTTGCACTAAAGTTACCGGCTGAATCTGCCCTAATTTTGTTGGCAACCGTTTATTTAGGCTGTGAGTATGGAGGGCGAATTTCCGCCATCCTATTGAACGTTCCCGGTGACGCCGCGGCGATCATGACCACGTTAGATGGTTATCCGATGGCGAAGCAAGGTCAAGGCGGTATCGCGCTCTCGATTTCTGCCGTCAGTTCATTTATCGGTTCCACAATTGCGATTGTTGGGATCATTTTATTTGCACCTTTACTGGCACAATGGTCACTCGCATTTGGTCCTGCTGAATATTTCGCATTGATGGTTTTTGCTATCGCGTGTTTAGGCAGCATGATGAGCCAAAACCCTGTCAAATCGCTGCTCGCAGCATTGATTGGTTTGGCACTAGCAACCGTCGGTGTCGATGCCAACTCTGGGGAATACCGCTTTACCTTTGACAGCGTTAACCTATCCGATGGCGTCCAGTTTATCGTCGTGGTTATTGGTCTGTTCTCTGTCAGTGAAATATTACTCATGCTAGAAAGCACGGCAACAGGACAAGGATTGATCCGCAAAACGGGTCGAATGTTATTTAGCAAGAAAGAAGCCAAGGCCTGTGCTGGTCCAACATTACGTTCCTCATTTATTGGCTTTTTTGTGGGGATTTTACCGGGTGCAGGGGCGACTATCGCTAGTGCCATCACCTATATGACAGAGAAAAAAATTGCAGGGGATAAAGGGACATTTGGTGAAGGGGATGTTCGCGGTGTCGCGGCACCTGAAGCCGCCAACAACGCCTCTGCCTGTGGGTCATTTATTCCGATGTTAACCCTCGGTGTTCCGGGTTCAGGCACGACGGCAGTAATGATGGGGGCGCTGACTCTGTATAACATCACCCCAGGTCCAGGCATGTTTACTGAACAACCACATATCGTTTGGGGATTAATTGCTGCACTGCTTATCGCTAACGTCGTGTTGTTGGTAATGAATATTCCGCTCATCGGTTTATTCACTCGTATGCTCACCGTGCCACTGTGGTTCTTAGTCCCTGCGATTGCTTGTGTCTCTGCGGTGGGCGTTTACGCCGTACACAGCACCACTTTTGACCTACTGTTAATGATGGGGCTTGGGGTCTTCGGCTATATCTTGCGGAAGATGAATTTCCCGCTATCTCCGCTGATCCTCGGGTTTGTTTTGGGTGAAATGTTAGAGCAAAACCTGCGACGCTCGTTATCTATCAGTAATGGGGATTTTAATATTCTCTGGAGTAGCACTATTTCTAAGAGCTTATTAATTCTGGCGGTGCTGGTTCTGGTGTTACCACCCATTGTGAAGCTTATTCGCAAACGTCGTCATCAAACCGCCCAAGCCTAATTCCAAATTGTACGTTATGACTGTCAGACTTCGCCCCATGAAAGTGGGGCAGGTCTACTGATAAATCCTCCTAGTAAAAATGCATTACTTAGGTTCGATACCATTACTTTCGTGAAAATTGGACGCATAAAACCCCTAGAATCACTAAACCGATACCCACCACTTTCTCAATTGGAATGGGATTTCGATTCATACCAAACCAACCAAATTGCTCAATAAGCGCGGAAATAATTAATTGACCCGCAATCACCAAAACAAAGAATGTCGTACTCCCTATTTTAGGGACTAAAATCAAAGCCGAAGTGAGATAGAGCATTCCTGCGATACCACCAAACCAGATCCAGATGGGTTGATTAAATAACTCAGTACTAAAATGGGGTTTTGGTACTTTAAAAATAATTAATAGTGGAATTAGCACAATTAAACTGATCACGAGCGATGTCGCGCTCGCCCATAATGGGTGACCTAATTGCCGAGCAAGTATGGCATTACTTGCTGCTTGGATTGGCACAACTGCGCCTGCCAATAATGCAACAAAGGCAAGTATGATCCCTATGATTGAAAATGCTGACATCGAAACCTCTTCATTAATATTGACTTAAATTGATTGGTTGCCATAGTAAAGAGAGATAACGACATTGGAAAATGAACAATTTTATAAGGCACTATTCGTAGGATGAATAACTTAAGAAAATTAGATTTAAATCAACTTGTGACGTTGTCAGTCTTATTACGGGAGCGTCATGTCAGCCGAGCAGCAGAAGCTTTATATAAAAGTCAGCCCGCAGTCAGCCATGCATTAAATCAATTGAGAGACATTTTTCGAGACCCATTATTGGTTCGCCGTGAAGGCCAATATCAATTAACCAGCAAAGCTGAGTCTCTTTATCTCCCATTAAATGAAGCATTAAACCAGTTAGATGACTTGATTGCCCAAAAACAGTTTTCTCCGCTCAGCTGCCAAAGACGCTTTAATATCGCGATGTCCGACTACGGCGCGGCTTTAATTACGGTAAAATTGGTTTCTTATTTACGCAAATATGCCCCCAATATTGATCTCAATATCTGGCACTGTAGTCGGGAAGAAATGCAAAATAAATTGCATGAAGGGAGCTTAGATTTAGCATTCGGTATATTTAAAACGTTGGATTATTCGTTACGAAATCAAACTGTCTTTACTGATAAATTTGTCTGTCTGGTTGATCATCAACTCGGCTCACAAGGCAAAATGGATTTAGTTGATTGGCTATCCCATCCCCACATTTTAGTGAGTATGAAGCCTTTTGATGCTAACGAAATAGACCATCAACTCCAATTAATTAACCAACAGCGCCGTGTCGCAGTGACTGTGCCTTACTGGCAAATTGCCCCCCAATTATTAACAGGAACTGACTTGATCCTAACGGTGGCGGAAAAAGCGATACCTCAATCAATGTTAGGCAAGTTTACGTTATTTTCGCCTCCATTATCTCTTCCTGATTTGGATTTCCAAATGGTATGGCACCAACGTAGTGATACTGATAAAGCATTAGAGTGGTTTAGAGGCATTATCGCTGAACAATTAAAAGATGACCGCGAGTTTTATGGCGAAAACGAGGGTTAACAAGGGGCAGAGTTTCTACTATCTATCAGAATTTATAAAAAAAAGCGAAAGCCTTGACTCTCACTTTTTTCTTCACTTGACCTATTCTAGATGTCTTGTTTCGGATAGCCCTGCTCGCGTAACCATTCGCGACCCACATCAATGGTTGGTGTTTGTACAATAAAGACAAACAAGGCACCGATCATACCGCCTAACAATGCGCCGCCTAGAAAACCACCAGAAAAGAAACCAAAGAAAAACAACATAAAGGCTAATACAGCGGAAAGTAAAACCGCGAGTCCAGTGAGCTTCCAATATTTCGCGCCCATGCGTTTTTTACCTTCTTTCAGGCATTGACGAAATAGGCGTCCTTGCTCTTTTCTCTCTAATCCTGCTAATTCTGGAACACTTTTCGCCGTCCAATACGCCATCTTTTTTACCTTTCTTTTTGACTATTTTATGTATTGAGCATTTATACGCAGTTTGAAGGTAAGATGCTCGCGGATAACTCTGATAATCGTCGAAGGAACTTCAATATTCAATGAGTAGTTCGGGTTGTCGTGAACAATAAAATTTGCCCCAGAAAGATTTCGGGGCAAACTTTTTGATTAATAAAAGGGATATTTAGTGCAACTCAGCAAAGCAACGATTTTATTATCTGTGTTTTGCCAATATAAACATATTTTAGCCGTGGCGCGGAAACATCGTCTTTTCTTCTTGCTTTCCAAAAAGTGGATACATGATATTAGTATTAAATGCACGCTTAACTTTGGCAGGAAACAGCCCCTTAATACTTTTAATTAGTGCATTACCCAAAAGTTTTAAATCATTTTTCCAAATCTTACACCGTGTGAAATCCATATTAACTCCTTATTGATACATTAATAGAGCAAATATCATGGCACTATTTTCATTACGGTAATTTAATAAAATGATGATTATGGTGGCGGCAATAATTGAGTCATAAAAAAAGCGAGAGCCTTGGCCCTCGCTTTCTATTTTGTGCATTTCAGTGAAGAAACTTACGCTTTGTATTTGCTCATCACTAACGTTGCGTTAGTACCACCGAAACCGAAGCTGTTAGACATCACGGTGTTCAGTACTTGTTCAGTTGGTTTGGTGATGATGTTCAAGCCTTTCGCTTTCTCATCTAAATTCTCAACGTTAATGCTTGGTGCGATAAAACCATGCTCTAACATCAGCAAGCTATAAATCGCTTCTTGAACGCCCGCTGCACCTAAAGAGTGACCTGTCATCGCTTTGGTTGCAGAAAGTGCTGGGCAATCATGACCAAACACTTCTTGGATAGCTTCTAACTCTTTAGTATCACCGACTGGCGTTGAAGTACCGTGTGTGTTGATGTAATCGATTTTATCAACACCCTGCATTGCCATTTGCATACAACGCACTGCGCCTTCGCCCGATGGAGCCACCATATCAGCACCGTCAGAAGTTGCACCGTAGCCAACCACTTCTGCGTAAATGTGTGCACCACGTGCTAATGCGTGCTCTAACTCTTCAACGACGACGATACCGCCACCGCCTGCAATAACAAAACCATCACGGTCTTGGTCATACGTTCTTGACGCTTTTGATGGGGTTTCGTTGTACTTAGTCGACAACGCACCCATTGCATCGAACTCACAGGTCATTTCCCAGCTCAGTTCTTCACCACCACCAGCAAACACAACATCTTGTTTGCCCAGTTGGATCAGTTCAACCGCGTGACCGATACAGTGTGCAGACGTTGAACATGCAGAGCTGATTGAGTAGTTAACGCCTTTGATTTTGAACGGCGTTGCTAAGCAAGCAGAAATACCGGAAGCCATTGCACGAGTCACCATATATGGACCCACACCACGCAGACCTTTTGCACGCATACCGTCAGAGCCAGCGACTTGGTTACGCGGTGAACCGCCACCAGAACCAACAACAACACCCGTACGCAGGTTAGACACTTGGTCTTCCGCTAAACCTGAATCTTTAATCGCCTGTTCCATTGACAGGTAAGCATAGACAGAGCAATCACTCATGAAACGGCGGACTTTACGGTCAATCAGACCTTCAGTATCCAGCTTTACATCACCCCAGACATGGCTACGCAGCCCTGCCTCTTTAAATTCTTCTGAGAAAGTGATCCCGGAACGACCTTCCTTCAGAGAAGCCAGTACTTCTTCCTGGTTATTACCAATGCTGGAAACAATACCTAGGCCAGTTATGACTGCACGCTTCATTCGTTACCTCATGTCTATAATTATATGATTACGGGATTACAGGTGTCACTTTAGCTTACACTTGTACGCTGAACAAGTCCGATCAGGGTAAATATTTGTATTTTTTTTATCATGACACAAACAAGGCTTTTATGTGACGGTAGCCTTACAGTGATATCAGCGTTAGAATTTGAAAATGATTTTGCAATAACGGGCTTAAACGTGAAAAAGACAGCTGTACAAACCGCTCACCTCAGTTGGAATGAGGAAGGCACACCGATTTCAGAACAGTTTGAAGACATCTATTTTTCTAACCAGAATGGATTAGAAGAGAGTCGCCATGTGTTTTTGCAGGGAAACCATTTTCCACAGCGATTTCTAACACACCAAGATGAAACTTGTGTGATTGCCGAGACAGGATTTGGTACCGGATTGAATTTTCTCGCTTTATGGCAGGTCTTCAATCAATTCAAAGCCGAAAATCCCAATGCAAAATTACAACGATTACATTTTATTAGCTTTGAAAAATACCCGTTATCAAAAGCCGATTTAATCGCCGCGCACCGTTGTTGGCCTGAATTAGCTGAGCTCTCAGAGCAATTATGTGAACAGTGGCCACCCGCCCTACCCGGCAACCATCGAATTATTTTAGAAAACGGCTTAATCACCCTCGATTTATGGATTGGTGATGTAAATACGCAAGTATCCATACTTAATGACAATTTAAACAATAAGATAGATGCGTGGTTTTTAGATGGTTTTGCACCTTCCAAAAATCCGCAAATGTGGAGCGAACAGTTGTTCGCTGCAATGGCAAAATTTGCGCGTAAAGGCGGTACATTTGCCACCTTTACGGTAGCCGGATTTGTCAAACGTGGATTACAACAAGCGGGCTTTACTATCATGAAGACCAAAGGATTTGGTCAAAAGCGTCAAATGCTGACGGGAGTACTAGAAAATAATCTGACTCGCCCAATGGCGCCTTGGTTTGCGCGTCAACCTGCATCTCATAATGATGATATCGCGATTATTGGCGGCGGAATTGCCAGCCTCGCCTTAGCCAATTCACTCAAAAAACGCGAGGCGAATGTCACGATTTATTGTCAAGACCAGCATGTCGCGCAAAACGCATCTGGAAACCGTCAAGGCGCAGTCTACCCTCTCTTAACCGGGAACGATAATGCCTTAGAACGCTTTTTTGTCAGTGGTTTCCCGTTTGCAATTCGTTTTTATCAGCAACTTAGTACGCAAGGTATCGAATTTAATGGGCAATGGTGCGGGGTAAGCCAAATGGCGTATAACCCTAAATCTACAAAAAAAATCGACAACATGCTGCAAACTGACTGGCCAGAAGAATTTGCCGTTGGTAAAGATAGGCAACAACTCAGTGAACTTAGTGGTGTGGATGTCAACCATCGAGGTATTTATTACCCCACTGGTGGCTGGCTCTGTCCTGCGCAATTATGCGAAAGCTTAGCGCAAAAACTCGCTGAAGAAGGCGTTAATTTCCACTTTGGTCTGTCAGTCACCGACTTACAGCGCTCAGGGGAAGATTGGGCGCTGACACTCAATAACCAGAAAAAAGCCCATCATCAAACCGTGGTGATTGCCAATGGTCATTTATTGAATCAGTTTGAGCAAACAAAAAACTTGCCTATCACGCCTGTGTGCGGGCAAGTCAGCCACATTCCGACTAACCCTACGTTGCAGCAATTAAAAACTGTGCTGTGCTTCGAAGGTTATATGACACCAGAAGATGCTACAAACCAGCATCACTGCTTGGGAGCTAGCTATCAACGAGATATTTTGAGCCTTGAATACTCCGAGGAAGAGCAGCAAGAAAATCTGCAAAAGCTGCTCACCAGCCTACCGGATGTGGACTGGACGTCGCAGGTGGATATCTCTGACCAACAGTCACGCCAAGGGATCCGCTGCGTGATCCGCGACCATATGCCACTACTTGGTAATGTTCCTAACTTCGATGCCCTGATGCAACAATATGCGAATTTACCTGAGCAACTTCACCGTCAACAACCTGTTGAACCCTCTCCAGCCTATCCTAACCTATTTGTATTTGGCGCATTAGGAGCACGAGGGCTTTCCACTGCACCACTTTGTGCTGAAATTCTCGCCGCTCAAATTTTTGACGAGCCAATGCCTGCCGACGATGACGTGCTTGCCGCATTACATCCAAATCGTTTTTGGGTGAGAAAACTGCTGGCGGGACGTCCAATCACGACAAAAGAGGCG
>NZ_WLUG01000066.1:0-27985 GCF_009706505.1 Providencia sp. wls1922
TAATGGCCTTACAGCCGATCAAAATCGCCATCCTTGCGATGGGCGGAGAAGGTGGTGGCGTTCTCGCTGACTGGATTGTCAATCTTGGCGAAGATAACGGTTATTTTGCGCAAACTACTTCTGTGCCAGGAGTGGCGCAGCGTACAGGGGCAACAATTTATTATGTTGAATTATTCCCTGGTGCTGATAACCCGCAGACCCCTTCACCTGTTTTAGCGTTAATGCCAATGCCCGGTGATGTGGATGTGGTGTTGGCTTCAGAGCTGATGGAGGCTGGGCGTGCAGTACAACGTGGTTTTGTGACCGCGGAGCGTACCACGCTGATTAGTTCGACCCATCGGGTTTATTCCATCGCAGAAAAATCGGCAATGGGGGATGGGCGAGTGGATAGCCAAGCGTTGATCCGTCATGCGGGGCAAGCCGCCCGCCAGTTTGTGCATTTTGATATGGCACAAGCTGCGCAAGAGAGTGGCAGCGTGATCAGCGCCGTGTTGTTCGGTGCGCTGTTTGGTTCGGGGGTTCTGCCCTTTAGCCGTGAACAATTTGAAGAAACCATCGTTCGTGGTGGCGTTGGCGTGAAACCGAGTTTGCGAGCATTTGCATTGGGTGCTGAAAAAGCGGCTCAGCCTGAAGAGGCTTATCAAGCAGAATCTGCAAAAGCGGTAGAAAAAACACCAAAAAACAAACATGTAGCAGCTCTCCTTTCTCAGATTGAAAGTCAGTTTCCTGACCATGTTCACTACCTTGCGACCGAAGGTGTTCGTCGGCTGGTTGATTATCAAGACCCTGCATATGCCGAGACGTACCTCAATCGATTGCAAGGGCTATTTGCGCAAAAAGGCGGTGATGACCCGCGTTTACAGCGTGCGTTAGTACGCCACTTAGCGCTATGGATGTCCTATGAAGACACCATTCGCGTTGCGGACTTAAAAATTCGTGATAGCCGTTTTGCCCGAGTACGCAGTGAAGTCCAAGCGAAAGATAACCAATTGCTCGACATCAATGAATTTATGCATCCAAGAATCGAAGAGATTTGCGAAACGCTTCCCAAAAATTTAGGCAATTGGTTGATGAAACCACATTGGGTACACAAAGCCGTTCGCAAATTGACGCAAAGGGGACGAACAATCACTACCAGTTCCTTATGGGGATTCTTACAGTTATACGTGCTAGCCGCATGGCGCAGAGGGCGCCGCTCAACGCTGCGTTATCAGCTTGAAAATAATCGTATTGAAAAATGGCTAGCCACTGTGGCGCAAGCCGCAAGCAGTAACCCTGCTTTGGCAACCGAAATTGCGCAATGTCAGAGAGTGGTTAAGGGGTATAGCGACACCCATGCTCGTGGATTGCGCAATTTCCAAGTTTTGATGGAAATTGTTGAACGTCATGGTAGCCAGCTAGCACCGATAAATTTACGTGAATTACGTGAAGCGGCGCTGGCGGATGAACATGGTAATGAGTTGAAAAAATGCCGTCAGCGTTTGGCGATGGAATAAGGATAGCATCATGAGTTTACTGACATTTTCTCGAAACCATCGGATCAGTTTTTCAGAATGTGATCCTGCTGGGATCGTGTTTTACCCACAATATTTCGTGATGTTTAACAATCTCATTGAGCGTTGGTTTGATGAATTACTCCCTGAAGGATTTGCAGGGTACATCCTCGATCAACGTTTTGGTTTGCCCACAGTGCATTTAGAGGCGGATTTTAAAGCGATTAGCCGTATGGGGGATGACGTTCAGCTTGAGCTGCATGTCGAACGCATTGGCGGTAAATCACTGACTTTACGTCAACGCTGTACCAGCCTTGATGGCGAGTTACGCATGGAAGTGACGCAAACCTATGTCACTACATCATTGATTACGCATCAGGCTATTCCTATCCCTGAAGCACTGTATAGCGCCTTAACCCAGCAGCAACCGGTGTAATGGCACAACGTAATAAAGGAGAAACTCCATGAATATCGTTTGTATCGGCGGCGGTCCCGCTGGGCTTTATTTCGGGTTGCTGATGAAACTGCAAAACCCAAGCAACCGTGTGGTGGTCGTTGAACGTAACCGCCCTTATGACACCTTCGGTTGGGGCGTGGTATTTTCGGATGCCACATTAAGTAACTTGCGCAAAGCAGACCCAGTCTCAGCAGAAACGATCAGCGCTGAATTTAGCCATTGGGATGATATCGACATTCACTTTAAAGGTAGCTGTAACCGCAGTGGCGGGCATGGATTCATCGGTATTGGGCGTAAAAAGCTCCTCAATATCTTGCAAGATCGCTGCCTTGAAGTGGGGGTGGAATTGGTATTTGAAACCCAAGTGGCGGATGACCAAGAAATTGCACGCCAATATGATGCGGATCTAGTGATTGCATCGGACGGGATCAATAGCGCAGTACGTACTCGCTATGAAAATATCTTCAAACCCGATATCGACCAACGCCGTTGCCGTTTTGTTTGGCTAGGTACGAAAAAGATTTTCGACGCATTTACCTTCTTGTTCGCAGAAAATGAACACGGTTGGTTCCAAGTTCACGCGTATCAATTTCAAGAAGGGTTATCCACATTTATCGTAGAAACCACGGAAGAGACTTGGTTGAAAGCAGGTATCGACCAAATGTCTCAGGAAGATGGGATTGCTTACTGTGAAAAGTTATTTGCCCCATGGCTGGATGGTGAAAAACTGATTGCCAATGCAGCACACTTACGTGGTGCCGCGATTTGGATTCGTTTCCCTCGCGTGATTTGTGATAACTGGGTGCACTGGACACAACCAACAAGCCGCAAGGAGGTTCCTGTGGTGCTGATGGGGGATGCCGCTCATACCGCCCACTTCTCTATTGGTTCAGGAACTAAATTGGCTCTAGAAGATGCGATTGAGCTGTGCGAAAGCTTGAAAGCGACTCAAGGAGATTTGCGCAAGGGACTTGAGCACTACCAAAAAGTTCGCAGTGTCGAAGTGCTAAAAATCCAGAATGCGGCGCGTAACTCAACCGAGTGGTTTGAAAACGTGCAGCGCTATGAAAACCTCGATCCTGAGCAGTTTGCTTACTCTTTATTAACTCGTTCTCAGCGCATTTCTCATGAAAATTTACGTGTGCGTGATGGTAACTGGTTAACTCACTATGAAAACTGGTTTGCCGAAAAATCGGGTTTACCTGCGCAGGTGGCTAATCAAAAAGTCGCCCCGATGTTGACGCCATTTCGCTTGCGAAATGTGGAACTGAAAAACCGTGTGATAGCGTCTCCAACGTTGCTGTATTGCGCAACTGATGGGCTAGTCAGTGATTTCCATCTGGTACATATCGGTAGCCGCGCATTAGGTGGGGCTAGCCTGATTATGACGGAAATGACGGCAATTTCTCCTGAAGCGCGAGTCACGACAGGCTGCCCGGGAATTTGGAATGATGCGCAAGTGGCGGCATGGAAAAATGTGACGCAATTTGTACACCAAAAAACGGATGCGAAAATTGGGATCCAACTAGGACATGCTGGGCGTCGAGGCTCAACACAGCGCGGTTGGGAGCAAGAAAACCATCCAATGAAACAAGGTAATTGGCCATTAGTTTCCGCATCACCATTACCTTATTTACCTTCAATTTCACAGACGCCCACTGAGCTAACCGAAGCCCAAATGGCAAAGATTATCGACCAGTTTGTGGCGGCAGCAAAACGCGCGGATCAAGCCGGTTTTGATTGGTTAGAGTTGCAAGCTGGGCATGGTTATCTGCTATCAAGCTTTATTTCTCCGTTAACTAACCAGCGTACCGATGGGTTTGGTGGGTCTTTAGAAAATCGTCTGCGTTTCCCGCTAGCGGTAGTGAGCGCGGTCAGAAAAGTATGGTCTGAGGATAAGCCACTGTCTGTGCGTATCTCTGCGACAGATTGGGTTGACGGCGGCACAACAGTCGATGAGGCGGTATTAATTGGGCAGGCACTTCATCAAGCGGGCGCAGATATTATCGACTGCTCATCTGGCGAAGTATCCCCTCTTCAACAGCCTGTTTATGGGCGTATGTACCAAACCCCAATGGCGGATCGTATTCGCAATGAAGGATCGGTGCCGGTAATTGCCGTTGGTGCGATCACTGATGCGGATCAAGTGAATAGCATTATCGCGTCAGGGCGAGCAGATCTTTGTGCGCTCTCTCGACCACTTCTTGCCGACCCTGCTTGGTTACTCCATGAGTGTGCTCGCTTTGGGTGGAATTCAGTCTCGTGGCCAGCACCTTATGAGTATGGTCGCCAACAATTAATCCAACAATCGAAAAGCCGTTAATGGCGTAAATGCGAGAGGGGGAAACACCATGACGATTCAGTCCCATGACCAATACAGAGAAAATGTCGCAGGACGCGCAGATGTGGAAGATACACCAGAATTGTTGGCGTATTACAAACAGTTAGATGAACTCAAAACGGGCGCATTGTGGACGGTTGCCAACAAAATTGAGCCGTGGCAGCCAAAATCTCAATCTGTGCCTGTGTTATGGCGTTACCAAGATTTACGTGAGCATGTTTTGCGTTCGGTGGATTTGGTGACTCCGGAAAAAGCAGGTCGCCGTGTTATCTACTTAAACAACCCTGGTCGTCAAGATGTGGCAGCGGCAGTGGGTTGGTTGTATTCCGGTTTACAGGTGATGCATCCGGGAGAAGCCGCTTCGGCTCACGCACATTCATCATCAGCATTGCGTTTCATCATGGAAGGGCGCGGCGCCTACACCATTGTGGAAGGGCAAAAAATGATTTTAGAAGCTAATGATTTTGTGCTGACACCAAATGGTACTTGGCATGAACATGGTGTGGAAGAAGGTGGATTACCGTGTATTTGGCAAGATGGTTTAGATATTCCATTAGTCAATGCAATGGAAGCGGGTTTCTACAAAGTTCACCCCGATTTGCATCAAGCACAAACTCGTCCAATTGATTATCCCGTTGGCATGTGGGGAGCGACTGCGTTACGTCCGCACCATGTGGGATGGGATAAGCCCTATTCGCCATTATTCAAATACCAGTGGGGACCCACTTATGAAGCGCTGCAACGCGCCGCAAAAGTAACGGATGGCTCAGTATTTGATGATGTATTAATGAATTACACCAACCCATTAACCGGCGGGCCAGTGATGCCAACGATTGGGGCTAGTATGCAGTTATTACGCCCTGGATTTGTCGGCAAAGCTCATCGTCATACGGGCAGTTTTATCTACCAAGTGGCGAAAGGAAAAGGGTATTCGATTATTAATGGGCAGCGCTTTGACTGGCAAGAGCGAGATATTTTTTGTGTACCATCATGGATGTTCCACGAACATGTGAATACATCCCAGAGCGAAGACGCGTGTCTGTTCTGTTTTAACGACTTGCCAGTGATGCACTCCCTTGGTCTCTATTATGAAGAGGCGCTTGTGGACAATGATGGGCATCAAAAAGTGATTAGCTAAGTTTTTATTCTAACTATTTGTTCCGATTACTTATTTTAATTGTTTACGTGAAGATTTCAGTTAGGTCTGAGACCTGACTCAAGGAGAAAAATTATGCGTCTTATTACTTACCGTTCAGATGTTACCGCAGCAGCACGTTTAGGGGCGATTGCTAACGAGCAAGTCGTGGATTTAGCGAGATTAGCGGAACAGAATGGTCAATATCTCCCTGATAATATGTTGGATTTTATTGATTTAGGTCCACAAGGGATCCGTGCAGGTACTGAATTATTAAACGCACATAAAGGGCAATTTCCTGCGGGAACTGCATGGCCAGTACAGAATGTAAAAATTTTAGCGCCAATTCCACGCCCAAGAAAAAACATTTTTGGGATCGGTCTGAACTATGTTGAGCACGTTGCTGAGTCGAGCCGTACTCTGGATACCTCTAAAGATCTACCAAAAGAGCCGGTTATCTTTTCTAAGCCGCCAACAACGGTGATTGGACCGGGTGATGCGATTGAACATAACAGCCAAATTACTCAGCAATTAGATTGGGAAGTGGAGTTGGCGGTGATCATGGGGACGCGTGCTAAAGGGGTTTCTGAAGCAGATGCCCTGAACTATGTGTTCGGTTATAGCTTAATGATTGATATGAGTGCACGTGATTGTCGCCGTGCAGGTCAATGGATTTACTCTAAAGGGCAGGATACCTACGCCCCATTCGGTCCTTGCATTGTGACTGCCGATGAAATTCCTGATCCTCACTCACTAAACCTGAGTTTGAAAGTTAACGGTGTAACCAAGCAAGACTCCAATACTCGCCATATGCTGTTCAATGTGAATGCGTTGATTGCTGATATCAGCAAAGGCATTACGTTGGAACCGGGGGATATTATCGCAACGGGCACACCTGAAGGGGTTGGTGCGGGTCGTTCCCCACAAGAGTGGGTATGGCCGGGTGATGTAATTGAAGCGTATGTCGAAAAAATCGGTGAGTTACGCCACCCAGTGGTTGCGGTATAACTCAAGGGAGATACTAACATGTTGAATCTACCTCAATTTAAGGCAGCGGCTGTACAGGCCGCCCCTGTATTCCTCGATACCGATGCTACCGTTGATAAAGTGTGTCGGTTGATTGAAGAAGCAGCGGATAATGGTGCCAAATTAGTGGCATTTCCTGAAGTGTTTGTCTCTGGCTACCCGTATTGGAGTTGGGTAATGAACCCGATTGATGGCAGCCCTTGGTTTGAAAAACTGTGCAAATCTGCCATTGAAGTCCCTGGACCTGAAATTAAAAAAATCGCCCAAGCCGCCGCTCGTCACCATATCAACGTGGTTGTGGGGGTGAATGAGCGCAATCCGAACGGAATTGCCACGTTATACAACACGTTAGTGACGATTTCTGATGAAGGTAAAATTTTAGGACGTCACCGTAAATTAGTCCCAACGTGGGCGGAAAAATTGACGTGGGCAAATGGGGATGCCTCCTCGCTGAAAGTTCACCAAACCAGCATTGGTCCTTTAGGGGCGTTGGCATGTGGCGAAAACACCAATACGTTGGCACGTTTCTCGCTATTGGCTCAAGGTGAGTTGGTTCATATTGCCAGTTATATTGCACTGCCAGTGGCACCAAAAGACTATGACATGGCGGATGCGATTCGTTTACGTGCCTCTGCTCATTGCTTTGAAGGCAAAGTATTTACCATCATTTCTTGTTCGACAGTCTCTGAAGAAATCGTTGAAGCCATGGCGGCGTCGCATCCCGAATCCCGTGAGTTGCTTGCGCGTCCAAATAGCGCATTTTCCGGCATTATTGGTCCTGATGGACGAGTAATTGGGGAACCATTGATTGATAAAGAAGGCATTGTTTACGCTGAAATTGATTTGAATCGCTGTATTCAACCACGCCAAATGCATGATATTACAGGGCACTATAATCGCTTTGATATCTTTGACTTACAGGTTAATCGTCGCCCATTAACGGCTGCTCGTTTCCATCATGGTGGGCAAGATGTCGATGAACTTAATCAGTTTGCTGAATCGGATGACTCTTCAGTGGAGAAAGGGCTATGAGCTTAGCGCGTACGTTTCGTATTGGGCAGATTGTGCCTTCATCTAATACCACCATGGAAACTGAAATTCCGGCTATATTACGCGCCCGTGAAGCGATGTTTGCAGAGCGTTTCACATTCCACTCTAGCCGTATGCGTATGCAGAAAGTGACTAAGGATGAGCTTGCCAAAATGGACTCAGACAGTGACCGCTGTGCTATTGAACTGTCAGACGCCGATGTCGATGTATTAGGGTATGCCTGCTTGGTTGCCATTATGAGCATGGGGAAGGGGTATCACCGAGTTTCGCAAAAACGCCTCCATCAATGCACCATAGATAATGGGCATCCAGCGCCGGTTGTCACTAGTGCAGGGGCATTAGTCGAAGGGCTACATGCCATTGGCGCGAAAAAAGTGTCGATTTTGACGCCGTATATGAAGCCATTAACGCAAATGGTTATCGACTATATTGAACATGAAGGTATTGAAGTGGTTGATAGCATCTCATTGGAGATCCCCGATAACCTCGAGGTGGGGAGACAAAACCCATTAGCACCAGTGGAAATCACCAGAAAGCTAAATACCAATGTGGATGCGATTGTGGCATCAGCTTGCGTGCAAATGCCGTCATTACCGTCGATTCAACTTATCGAAGATAGAGTGGGCTTACCAGTATTGTCTTCGTCTGTGGCAACAACTTACATGATGCTAAAAAAATTGGGACTTGATACGCGAGTGGATGGTTTTGGCTCACTACTTAGCGGAAGATTTTAGTTAAATTATGTTAAGAGTTCGATTTCCTTCTGCTACTCTGCTAGCTTCTAATGTCATAAAACCAGAAGCAAGAAAAGAGGAATTGATGCCTGAATCGAAAGTCTTCGTTGATAATTACCTGCCTGCTCTTTTGGGGCAGGCATGGATGCTAGTTTCATCTGAATTTCATGCGGTTGTAGAAGCCAATGGGCTATCAGTGTTGGAGTGGCGAGTGCTTTCTACATTGGCCAATAATGGTTCGATGGGGATCACTGAGCTGTCGCAAAAAACAGTCAGCAAGCAACCAACAATCACGCGGGTATTACAACGATTGGAACAGCAAGGGCATGTCATCCGTCACAATAACCATACAGGAAGTGACCGCCGTGTGACTTTAGTGAGTGTGACTTCTAGTGGTGTCGAGCTGGTCGAAGGGTTATTGATTGCAGCGGAAGAGCATGAAAGGCAGGTTTTAGCGCCTCTTGGTGTTCGCAAAAGCAAAATGCTCAAGCAGGTTTTACAAGAATTAATTGATAGACATAGCCCAGAAATCAAATAGATAAGTTGCATTAAAATACTCGGAATTATCCGTTTTTGATGAGTGATAAGGGTTTATACCAGAAGAATAGATTAAATCCTTATAAAACACGAGTATATTGAATGGATATGTAATGTATTGGAAATTAAGTAATATCCTGTAACACAATGATTGCTATCGTAGTTTTTGATTTATTTTGTTTTTTTATTTGGTAATAAATTGATGCTTTACATTGATTTGATTTATCTATTTACTGCAATGCAGATAACTAAGATAAACCATTATGGAGCACTCAATGTCAGTAGTGACACTTGTACTCGTTTTTTTACTTGCAGTCATCGTGAGCGTATTTGTTTCCCGATTACTTAAAGACATCATTCCATTGCCAATTATCCAGATAGCGTTAGGGGCTGCCTTATCGTTCTACGGATTTACAGTGGAATTCGAACCACATCTTTTTCTCTTTTTATTTATTCCTCCATTGCTATTTCTTGATGGATGGCGAATTCCAAAAGAAGCCTTATTCCAAGAAATTAAGCCAATTATGTCATTGGCGATTGGCTTAGTGGTCGTCACCGTTATTGGGATGGGCTTCTTTATCCATTGGCTGATCCCAACGATTTCACTGGCGGTTGCCTTTGCACTGGCAGCTATCCTTTCCCCAACTGACCCTGTGTCGGTATCTGCAATGACAGTGAATTCGCCACTACCATCGCGTATGGCGCACATTCTTGAAGGGGAATCTCTACTCAATGATGCGACGGGCTTAGTATGCTTTAGCTTTGCGGTTGTGGCTGCGCTGACAGGGGAGTTCTCTCTGGCATCTGCTGCGGGGCAATTTGTGCTGGTGGCATTTGGTGGGATAGTGATTGGTTTATTAGTCGCATGGGCAATTGGCTGGTTAAACCAATTCTTAGTCAAGCGCACAGGTGAAGAACCAGCTATCCAAATTATGATCAGCCTGTTAATGCCTTTTACCGCGTATCTGCTGGCTGAACATTTACATGTTTCCGGAATCCTTGCTGCCGTTGTTGCGGGTATTGCGATGCACTACGAAAAAATCGCAGGGCGTATGCAAGCGGCGACTCGAATGCAAAGTAAGGCAGTTTGGGACACGGTACAAACAGGTTTGAACGGCATGATCTTTATTCTACTGGGTGAGCAGCTACCAGGGATGTGGACCAATTTGCCTCAGGTGGCCGAAGCTGCAGGTGCTAGCCATCCTTGGATGCTGTTTGTGTATGTTGCCGTTATCACCATTGCATTAGGTGCACTGCGTTTTGCTTGGGTATGGATATCAATGACCCTGACAGTTTTCCACAATCGTCGTCGTGGAAAGCAAGCGGATGAAGTACGTATTCGCATGATGGCGGTGATGGCAACGGCGGGAGTTCGCGGGGCAATTACGTTAGCCGGTATTTTAACGTTGCCATTCTTAATGCCCGATGGATCATTATTCCCTAACCGTGATGTGGCTATCTTCCTCGCGATGGGGGTGATCCTGTGTTCGCTGTTAATTGCCAGCATCGCCTTGCCGATTTTAACCAAAGGTTTAGTGCAAGATTTACCTTATGATAACGATGAAATTCGCGCTCGTCTGGCACTCAATGAAGCAGCAATGGCACATATTCGTGAGCTGATGAACCACCCTTCTGATGATATGGATGAAATTGCGATGCGTACCGAAGTGGGTGCTCAGCTGTTAGAAATTTATGGTCGTCGTTTAGATAATACGGATGAAACAGAGTCAGATGTGTTTGATTTACATCGAATGATCGAGATGGAACGTTCGATGTCAGATTCGGCTCTGAAGGCGAAGCGGGAAGCGTTATATCAAATGCGTAAAGGGAAAAATATCAATGAGCGAGTGTACCATCGCTTACGTGATGAGCTTGATTTAAAAGAAGAAACATTAAATCACCATAAGAGTTCAAAACACTAGTTTCTAATTTACGACTAAAGGGCTTAAGGTAACTTAAGCCCTTTTTATATACTCATTGAAAAAAATTTTATTGCTGATAATGTAATCTCTAATTATATTCAGGAAAAAATTATGTCACAGCATGTAGCTCACCTCATTATTATGATGACCATCACTTAACTGGTGGGAGTTTGCTACATCCTCAACCCGCCAGATAAGGCGGGTTTTTTGTCCTTGTCTGGTTAGTATTCAACAAGGAGCCCTCTATGAATCTTTTCGACAATACTCAAAAACACACGCAAGAACTTGAAGCCCTAATTGCCAGCGCAGATCGCGCCATCACAGAAGAAAATTTCAGCTATTTAATGGATTTTTATTCTGAGAATGGCTCGTTAGTGGTGAAAGACGGTTTACATGTCCATGGAAAAGAGAACCTAAAGAAAGCATTTTCTGCTATCGCTGAATTTTTTAATCACAGCCTGCAAGTATCTCAAGGTACGGTAAAAGTTATTTTTGGTGAAGATTGCGCCTTAGTCTTAGCTGAAACTATTTTGAGTGCGCAAATGCAAGATGGTACGCCGTTTAATACTGTGCGAGATGCCACCTACGTATTTAAACTCATCGATGGTAAGTGGCTATGTGTGATTGATAATTCTTATGGAACTTCACTGCTCAAATCCTAAGGAAAGCTTTGTCTCATTCACCCGCGTGTGTCATGAAAAAATAGCGATATTCAGTTTACGTAATAAATGGTTTTTTATTGTAATTATTCAGTTTTACTGTTGTCTCTGGAGTTAAGTCTAAGGTTTATACTCGGGACAAGAATAACAGTGGAGGATATTTATTATGTCAATTTTCAGCTGGTTATTTAACCTCGGCAGAAATCGCTATAACTCGAAACGCGATAACCAATATTGGGGTCATTCAGGGCATGGCAGCAGTTCCAAGCATGGTTCTCGAGGTAAGCATGGCGGGAGTTATCAGCACAATGATGGTCGAGGCGAAGACAACTATTTTTCACACGGACAAAACATCCAAAAAATAAGATGCCGACAATGCAAAAGTGCCGTAGACCCAAATGCCAATTTTTGCGGTGAATGTGGAGCATCAATTTAAGGAAATAGAAAAGGTATTTTTGATTCAGGAGGAAGCATGGCGGAATCGTTTTTTTCTCATAAAAATCATTACCAGCTCTACGTTAAGAATTTCATTGCATCACCAGCTTCGATGGGAACGGTGTTCCCATCATCTCGTTGGTTATGTCATACCATGATTGACAATATTGACTGGGCTCAATGTCATCAAATTGCAGAGATTGGTGCGGGTAACGGCGTCATGACTCGCTATATTGTGAACAAAATTACGACGCAAACACGTTTAGATCTCTATGAAATTAATCGTGATTTTATCGATATTTTAAATCAGATTGATGACCCGAGAGTGGCTGTTAATCCATGTTCAGCAGAATATTTATTGGGTGATTATGATTTGATTATTTCAGGAATTCCTTTTCTGTCCCTGAATAAAAAAACCAGCATGCGAATATTAAAACAGGTGCGTCAGAGCCTATTAAAGAATCAGGGTAAATTAGTGCTATTTCAGTATACCCAAGGTTGTGAACCGCTATTTTCACGTTATTTTTCATTCACAAAAGAACGTGTGTATCGCAATTTTCCACCTGCATGGGTGTATACCTGTGTCCCCAAATAATGAATCTTAGGCCAGTGTGATAGAAACTGGCCTAAGACTTTTTACGTTATTTAGGGCGATACATTTCGAGTTTTTGTTGCTCTTCAATCCAATAATAATCCGCAGGTCCGCCTGCCCGCATCAAAGGTTTTTGGCGAGCACTGTTATATAAGCCTTGCTCTAAGGTAGCTTCATCGATATGCACCATTACCACTTCTCCCATGATCATCCACGTATCCAATAGGCTACCGTCAGCGCGTTTTAATTGCTGATATTCAGTGACTACACACTCCATGGAAACAGGCGTTTGGGCGATGCGCGGAGGCGTAATCAATGTGGACGGTAAGGTGGAAAGCCCAGTAAGGTCAAACTCACTTTCTCCACGAGGTAACATTGCACTGCTTGAATTGACCTGCTGCCCAAGCTCAAGAGTTGCAAGATTATAAACGAACTCACCTGTTTCGATTGCATTGGTGACGGAATCTTTTTTCCCAACGCTCGAGAAGACCAAAATGGGCGGTGAATAATTAAAGATATTGAAGAAGCTATAGGGCGCAAGATTGGTGTTACCTTGCTTATCGCATGTGGAGATCCAGCCAATAGGGCGTGGACCAATTAATGAGGGTATCGGATCATGGGGAAGCCCATGACCTTGTTGCGGTTGGTAGCTGTAAAACTGAGTTGTCATTATTGGCTCCTTTTTTTGTTATCCTAACGGATTAATTTATTCTAGTTAATATTAGAAAATGAAAAGTGCACGATATGCATAGTTTAAGCATGATATGGATAATGGAAAATTTATCATGATTAATATGACTTATTTTGATGAATTTAAATTATATTTAAAGTTTTATTGAATGAATTTATAAAACACAAAATATGAGTTATTTAAGTATATTTTTATTTCTCATTAAAATATTAAGTTTTTATGTTTGATATTCTTGATTTTTTATTTTTAATAAATTTAAATAAGTTATTATATGCGATATTTATAATTGGATAATTTTCTTTTATTTAAATTGAAATAATGTTTTTTTTAAGGGGTATCATGATTAAGATAAGTGAATATTTAAATTACTAGCTAATTATATTATATAGTCTTATTTGTGTAACCTATTGATATTTAATTTTATATAAATCAAATTCAGATATTAAAACGATCAATAAAGTTAATTTGATAGGTATTAACTATTAAATCATATATTTTCGATCGATATAAACGTATTTACAGATTTATTTCCTGTATCTATATTTTAATAAATTAAATTTCCTGCACTTTGGATATATCCATTTTTTATTACGCTATTTGCTCAATGAATTGGCTATCTTTGAGTAAATGAAATTAAAGCTATTTAAACTGGTTTTAATATGATGAAAAACAAATATCGATTACGTGAAGAAGTTGGTTTATTTATTCGGGAAGCACGGCTTAATTGCTCATTAACAGGTGAGGAATTAGGGCGTATGCTTCATATTAGTCAACAGCAAATATCTCGCTATGAACGTGGTATTACGAGTGTAAATATAGAAACGCTTGACGCCATATTAAAGAAATTAGGTAAGGATTGGTCTGAATTCTTTTTCAAAGTTATTGCTAACTATTCAGATGAAATAGCAGAGATAAAATTACAAGATAATTTTTTATTTCAAGATAAAAAATCAAAATATTCCTATTACGATAAATTAAAATTCAAAGCCTTACATGATCTTTAATCATGATTAATTAAATTAACATGTTCTTTGGTGATTATATAACTAATTGTTATTTAATGTTTTTCTGTTCCATTAATTATTTGATGGTGTATTGCGTTTCTCCTATTTTTAAACGAAAGGAAAGTCATTATATGAAACTTAATCAGTTAGCAATCATTACACTGCTGGCAACATCAGCGACTTCTTTTAGTGTAATGGCAGAGAATACAGGTACGGTGAATTTTATCGGTACAGTGGTGACTTCACCCTGCAATATTGCACAACCATCGTTAAAACAAACTATTGATTTTGGTCAGCTTTCTCGCCGTGGTTTAGAGAATGGCAGAACGGCTGAAGTGAATTTTAATATTGAATTAACAGGGTGTGATTTTTCAGATTACACCAAAGATGGTACAGGGGCGTCAGCAGCAGTGAAAAGCATGGAGTTAGTCTTTACAGGGCAAAATTACGCCGATGCGGGTAACACTTTGCTTTCAACTTCTCCGGGCAATGTAAACAACGTAGGTATTGGTATTGATGGTTTTGAATTTGGCAAAGCTAAGGATATTTTATCGCGAATTATCAATAAGAAGGGGGATAACACCTTAACCTTCAAAGCATTAGCTAAAGCTATTGATACCACAAAAGATGTCGCTGAAGGTAAGTTTAGCGCCGTAACTAACTTCCGAATTACCTATCAGTAAGCATCTGAGTCTACCGCCAGTGAATAACTGGCGGTATCAATACGGAGTTGAAGGAGAAAGTTGAGGGAGACAATTGTGATTGTTTATCAACGGGTAACTCGCCAATTAGCTCAACTGATGACGATGACCATTCTGATGTGCCTGATGATTTCGGGGGCGGCGGCGAATAAAAAAATAGAGCTTGATGGCAGCGCAACATTGAAAGGTATTGTTATCGCTACACCGTGTTCGGTTGTAATTGAAAATAGATTTCAAACGATTGATTTTTCACCTTTGGCAATCCCCCTGCTTGGTACAAAGTTGCAGCGTGAGCAGCATAACCAACCTTTTATTATTGAGTTACGAGACTGCGGAAGCCTTTACTCTTTACTCGACAGTAAAACATGGTCTATTCGATTTGCAGGGGAAACAGCGGAACACATTGATGCATTTGTACTAAGAGGCGCATCACAAGGTCTTGGGGTTTCTGTCCTTGATAGCCGTTTTAATACATTGATTCCAGGGCAATATTACCCTTTGGCAAATAATGTATTACGGCAAGACAAATCAGGGAAAGCGCTCTATCTACAGTACTTTTTACGTCTAGAGCTAACTGGGCGACCTATTCAAGCGGGTAACTATCAAGGGTTAATCCGTTTTTTTATCGATTATCAATAAATTGCAGATAAACATGATCTCGAAGTCATTTTCGAGAGGGGCACACTCGTCGCATTTGGGATGGTATAGAGCATGATGTTCAAACATAGCAAACTAAGACAGACGATTTTATTGGCGCTAAGTATGGGAATTGGCAATAGCTATGCTGCTGAATTTAATACCGATGTGTTAGATGCCGAAGATATGAATAACATTGATATGAGCCAGTTCTCTGTTGCGGGATATGTTCCACCTGGAGACTATGTTTTGACTGTTTTTGTTAACGGTCAGCGTTTAGGCGAGCCGCGAGATGTTGCTGTTTTTGATGATAACAGTACAAAAAGTGTAGGTTCTCAGCAAGTGTGTCTGGCACCTCAGTTGCTGGATTTTATGGGACTAAAAAAATCTGCGGAGGAAAAAGTCACATTATTTCATGATGAAAAATGTTTGAATTTTTCGGCTCTGGCTGGGGTACAAACCAAAGTGGACTTGCCTTCTATGTCCCTAAAAATGACCATTCCCCAAATGTGGATGGAATATCGTGATCCTTATTGGGTTCCCCCAAAATTATGGGAAGAGGGGATCAATGGTTTGTTTGTGGACTACAGTGCGAATATTTCTGCCACAAAAGAGACCGATGGCGACAAGCGTGTTTACTTATCTGGTAATGGAATATCGGGCATTAACATTGGGGCTTGGCGGCTGCGTGGTGACTTCAATGGGACTTATCAAAAGCAACATGGGGGCAGTTATTCGCAAGAAAAACACAACTTTGATTTCAGTCGGTTATATGCTTTTCGATCATTGAAAGAAAGCGCTGCTTTGCTCACGCTCGGGGAAAATAACTTTTACTCGGACGTGTTTGATTCTTGGCAATACACGGGTATTTCGATTGAAAGTGATGATCGCATGTTGCCGCCAAAATTGGTGGGATATGCCCCTGAAATTATCGGTGTGGCAAAGACTAACGCCATTGTGATCGTTCGGAGTCAGGATCGGATCATTTCAGAAACTTCGGTGCCACCGGGACCTTTTCGCATTCAAACCCTTGATAGCGGGATCCGTGGTGTGCTGGATGTGACGGTACGTGAAGAAAATGGGGAAGAGAATAAATTTAGTCTTAGTACTGCATCGCTGCCCTATTTAACTCGTCCGGGTCGGGTAAATTATAAAGCGGCGCTGGGGAAAACACGTTATGACAATCGACATTTAACGGGAGATCCCGTCATTAGTGGTGAATTGTCATATGGTGTATCAAATGCGTGGTCGTTGTATGGGGGAACTCAACTTAATGCCTATTACCAAAGTGCCGCTTTAGGGATTGGGCGTGACTTGTTCTCTTTTGGGGCTGTCGCGGTGGATATTACCCAATCTTTTGCTGATTATTCAGATGACGATAAAAGTCACTTACAGGGGCGCTCTTACCGTTTTAATTATGCGAAGTCATTCGAGGATCTTCGTACCGATATTACTTTTGCGGGCTACCGTTTTGCAGATAAAGAGTATCGAACGTTAATGCAATATATGGATGAGGACAGAACTGGGCATTCACCGCAAGCCACCAAGGAAAATTACCAAGTCTACTTAAATAAATATTTTGATGATTTTAACTTCTCGTTAAATTACCAGTACAGCACCTATTGGCAGGATGACCCACAAACCCAGTACGGTTTATACGCCAATACAAGCCTGAATTTTGCTTCCCTTTCCCAATATAGCGGCAATATTGCTATCTCCGCGACGCGAACGGAGCGAAGTAACGGTTATGAAGATGATGCCATTAACCTTTATTTGACGATCCCGCTGTACAGCGGACATAGCTTGACGTTTTCTGAGTTGTACTCTCGTTCCAATAAAAAGAATCAATATAACCATAATGTGGGATATAGCGGTTATGGGGAGAGGGATAATTACAGCCTAACGATGGGGTATAACCACGGGCAAGATGTGGATAGCCAAACGAGCTTGAGCGGTTTTTATTCCCGTGACCTCTCGGATGCCAGTGTGTCCATTAATGGCAGCTATGTCCCTCATCAATACCGCAGTATTGGGGCATCGATTAATAGCGGGATCACAATAACGACCAAGGGAGCCGCGCTGCATCGCTCTGCCCACGGTGATACTCGCTTAATGGTGGAAACTTCAGATATTGGCGGCGTACCACTGAATCATGGCGTTACAAAAACCAACCGCTTCGGTTTAGCGGTGATCCCAAATGTGAATAGTTACCGTAAATCCTCGGCTTCCATTAACACCAGTAAATTACCTGAAAACATTGAAGCGCTCAGTGCCACCAGCGACATCACGCTTACAAAAGGCGCGATTGGCTATCGAAGTTTCCCTGTGATGAAAGGGGAAAAACTCTTCTCGGTGATCACCTTACCGGATGGTAAAAAACCACCGTTTGGTGCCAGTGTGCGTAATGAGGTGAATCAAGAACTTGGGATAGTCGGAGAAGAAGGGGTGACCTGGTTGGTGGGGATCGAGAAGAATACCGCGTTGTGGGTTTATTGGCGTAACCAAAAACAGTGTCAGATAACGTTGCCAGACAGGTTAACCACATCCTCTTCAATGCTGTTACTACCATGTCAAAAATAACTGGCATGTCAAAAATAACGAAATTTTTATTCTCTTTAATCTATGAGGTTGATTATGTTGAATTTTAAACCTATTTTTGCAGCATTGATAAGCGGGCTTATTGGAATACCACAAGCCTCTTATGGCGCGGTGACTCTGGATAGAACGAGAATTGTTTTTCCGGGTAATGAAAATTCTATTAACGTGCGCATCGCGAATGATAATCCCGAAGAAGCCTATTTAGCGCAAAGTTGGATTGAAGACCTTCAAGGTAAAAAACTCACTCAAGGCGCGATCCTTGCCACGCCACCATTACAGCGGATAGAAGCCAATAGCCACAGCCTAGTGCGCTTGAGCAAAACGCCATTATTAAGCCAATTACCCGATGATAGAGAGTCCGTTTTCTATTTCAATTTGCGTGAAGTTCCGCCGAAATCCACGGAAGAAAATACACTGCAAATTGCGTTGCAATCCCGCGTCAAATTGTTCTATCGCCCTGAAAAAATCCTCGAAGCTTCTCAAACCAAATGGGCGCACAACATTACGTTGCAAAAAACGGCCAAAGGCTACCGTTTGAATAACACCACGCCGTTTAACTTAACGGTGATTGGGGTGGGGAATAGCAAGAAACAGTCGGAAGAGAGCAGCTTCGAGGTTGTTATGGTCGCCCCTAAATCCACATTCGAGATTAACAGCCACACGCTGACCACCCCTTATCTCACTTACATCAATGACTATGGCGGCAAGCCAACACTGGTATTTCGTTGCCAAGGAGACACCTGCACAGTCTCCGGGGAACAGTAATAGAACCAAGGCATAAAAGGGGAGAATGAGGATGAATATTATCCGGTTAGCTATCGGGATTATCACAATGACCGTAAGTGCTTGGGGGCAAGGAGAGGAATTTCTAGGCAGCGTGCCACCCACTGAATCCCATTATGAATCTTCACAGGCGGGCTGGTTTTTGGTGAATGCCACGCTATTCAATGCCCCGTGTGGTTTAACGGTAGGGAAAACGCTGACGTTGACCCATTGCGGCGCAGGAGTTGCATTCAGTGAAAATAAACATGGAGCAAAAACACCGGCAATTTTGCTCGTGGTGGATATGTTAACGGGGGAAGAAACAGTGCGTTACCCCGTGGCACTTATTGATGGAAATAACCCCGTTCAGCTTCCTTCTGTGATTGAGAGTGCGCATCCACTGCGACTGGAGGTGAGTTATGAGTAAGGTAACCCTGTTTTGGTGGCTGCTAGCGCCCCTTTTCTGGAGCTTTTCGACTCAAGCTAATGCGCAATTTCTGGATGTGGAATTTAGCGGAGAGTTAGTGCATTTATCCTGCAAAGTGAGTGCAGGTTCCGTCAAAAAAGAGATTCAATTAGAAAATTTACGTATGGAGTCTCTTAATCTGGGGGAGACCAGCGTTATCACGCCGTTTTCCATTGAAATTGACCATTGCCAGCGTGCGGAGCTGGGAAAGCTCATCAAGATAACGTGGCATGGAACGCAGCTAGTGAATATTGATGGGGATAACTACCTTATCACTCAAGGTGATAGCGGCGTGGTACTGGGGATCATGGATAGTAAAGATAAACTCATTGATTGGGATGAGCCTATCGATGTGGGCAGCGTTGCAGTGGTGAATGATGAGCAATCTTTGTCCTTTGGTGTGGTAGCGCGCAAACCTCCTTATGGTTACGTTGGCACAGGGAATTTCTCCGGTTGGGCTACATTTTCCGTGGAGTATAAATAGTGAAGCAAATCAATAAAATCAGGAAGTATTGGTGGGGTTTTCTGATATTTATCTCACCGGTGGTTAATGGGGATGTGTTTGTGGATGTCGTGGCGACAATGGTCGATCCTGCTTGCCACGTACGTAGTGAAAATAACGATTCACCACTGCAAATTAATTTTGGGGTGGTTGAAATTAATGGCGCGCCAGGGGTTTCGTTGACCAAAGATTTTCCGGTGTATATCAGTGGGTGCTCAGGGAGAAAAACGTTGTCGGTGTTACTCAACCCAAAAGGTTATGGAACGGAAGAGTACCAAGGTCGCCAAATCTTATCCACCAGCGCAAAAGGGTTGGGGATCGATTTTTTTGATATCACGGATGGACTAACATTTCCTTTAGAGCTCAATCAAATACAAACTATTACACCACAACCTATCAGCGCGACGGAGCACCGTATTAATCTTCAAGCAAAGTTGGTGAACACTCGACCACTAAGCCAATTACCCGCAGGAAGATTTACGTCGGCCATGATGATCTCAGTCACTTATCACTAATGGGAACAGCAATATGTTGACAATTAAATCCATAGCGCGGGCAGGTTGTTTAGTCGGAGGAATACTGTCAGCGATGATGGCTCATGCAGATTATGCGGCACAAATTATCGATCCTAATACGGGCTATACCATACGCGTGAATAACAGCAGCACGCTGGCGGATCACCCTGATAGGGGATCTGACGGTCAAAATTATTATCAAGTTGGAGAGCCTTTTGTGGTAGATAGTAACCTTGCGGAACCGACCGGTATGGTGAAGTGTGTCGGGCGCCGCTGGGGAAGTACAAGCACGCAAATTCTGCCAGCAAATGCGTTTCATCGATTATTCATGTATGTGCCTGAAACGGGGTTTTCGATTGCAGGACTCAAAGCGTATCGGTTGAACGCCAACCTCGTGATGACGGTGCAATCCGACATGATGGAATGGACGAACCGCAGCTCCGGTGTGTGCTCAATGTCTTATGCAGATACACAATTTGAGGTTCCTCGATTTAATAACCATTTTCCTATCATCATGACGTTTTATATCAAAGAGCAAATTATCGATGGGCAGTTGATTATTAGTGAAATGCCATTAGCGGGTTACGTGCGTGCATTTACCAATCCAAAAGTGGCGCCACCTTATGATAGCTGGCCGCTTCACGAATCTTCTGTGCCATTACGCTTGGCGGCTTCGCAAATTAATATCGGTGCAAAATGCACATCCAGTACTAGCAGCGGGGAGCAAGGGATATTAAATTTACGCCATGGGCAGTTAAACAGCTTGTACTATGACAACCGTGCTAGCGGTCAAGTCACCTACAGTTGCCTCTTCCAATCGGCAACTAAAGTACGGTTACGCTTGGATTACACGCAGGATGATGACCCTCAAAAGCGCTTACCGATGAAAAATGAGGCGAACGATACGATCTACAGCGATTTGGTGATCACTGATCTTGAAACGGGGGAATCCGGTAAAGAGATCAAAGCGGAGATTCACAGCCTGAAGGAGTTCGAAATCAGTAGCCACCTGCAAGGGGAAAATGCCCAAGCGGGTGACTATCGTGGTTCTGCATGGCTGATTGCCACCTTGGATTAAGGTTAGGATTCAATACGCTGAATAAAACTCGATGGGGTTTGTCCGAGCCATTTCTTAAACATGGTTGAGAACGAACCCACATTGTTGTAACCAAGATCAAACGCCACTTCAGTGATCGATTTACCTGCTGAAATTTGGCTAATGGCACTCAGTAAACAGGCTTGTTGTCGCCAATCTGAAAATGACAAACCCGTTTGCGCCCCAAAAAAGCGGCTAAATGAGCGGTCGCTTTTGTGCAGTTTTGCAGCCCACTCTTGGGGAAGCGAGGTAATTTGCGGTGATTTTAAAAATTCGCGGCACAAGGCTGCGAGGCTTTCATCTCGCGGGATCGGGGCAAAGAATGGTAGTGGCTCGGCGCGCGCCACTTCATGGAGGATCAGCTGCATCAATGAGCCATCTCGTCCGTTAAGATCATATTCCAGTGGCACATCAACCGCTTCTAATAGCAATTGGCGAAGTAAAGGCGTGACGCGCAAAACTTCGCATCGATTGCCTTGGCGGGGCGCAGCCGCAGGTTCGATATATAAACTGCGAGTGCTGACATTCAGCATCCGTGTTTCATGGGCTGTATTCTCAGGGATCCACACGCCGCTGTCGGGGGGAATAACCCACTCACCATCTTCAGTACTCACCTCAATTAGCCCCGTTGCCCCATATAAGAATTGAGCGCGGCGATGCTTATGAGAATCCAACAGCACGTTGGGTAAGTAATCTGTCGCGAGTGCGATAACATCCCGAGCGACACTATCAATGGTACTCAGTGGAATATTTCTCATTGTAATTTTGGTTACCGTCGTTTATTGGCTGAAATTCAAACATAACGAATTATTTTCTGAATATAGGCAAAATTTATTGATATAACCACATGTTTCACGCGGTTGGCTGAAATTCCAATGCCTTTGGCGGTTTTTCAAAAGTTGGCTCAGTGGGAAATGTTTACGCTATCGCGGCAACCTAATGTACGCCAGAGGTAGAGTTATCATGAAAAATTATAATGATCAGAGTGAACATCTGATTGAACCATTGACCCGTCGTCGGTTTATTCAAGGCAGCTCTGCACTCATGGCTGTCCCATTTATTGCCACGAACACGGTCGCTTCAACACCAGAAAACTCCAATATTATCCCTACGACCACCTTACCGAATGACGGTGAGCGAGTGGTTTCCACATGCAGCAGTTTTGACTGCGGCGGAAAATGTGATATTCGCGCCCACGTTAAGCAGGGTGTTGTTACGCGCATCAGTACACGTCCTGACGGGGATCTTGATGAAGAGATGCCGATTATGCGTGCTTGTGTGCGCGGACGCAGCTATCGCAAATTTGTCTACCATCCGAACCGCTTAAAATACCCAATGAAGCGAGTAGGCAAACGCGGTGAAGGGCATTTCGAACGAATTAGCTGGGAAGAAGCCACCACGCTTATCGCTGAAAATATGCAGCGAATTAACCAGCAATATGGTCCTGCATCGCGATTTGTCAGCCTAAGTACTGGGGTGACGGGCGGCATTTTTTCAGGGGCGAATATGTTACGCCGCCTGTTTAATTTGACGGGGGGATTTCTCGAAAATTACCACTCTGTCAGTAACGGCAACACTATGGCAGTGACGCCCTACACTTATGGCACCTCGGCGAGTGGCAGTACGTTAGACACATTGGAAGAGACTCCGCTGGTGATTTTATGGGGACATAACCCAAATGAGACTATTTTCGGGCATACCAACCATTACTTCCAAAAAATGAAGAAAAATGGCACCAAATTTATTGTGGTGGATCCGCGCTACTCCGATACCGCGTCTTCGTTAGCGGATCAGTGGATCCCGATTTTGCCTACCACCGATAACGCCATGATGGATGCCATGATGTACGTGATCATTAGCGAAGGTCTGCATGATCAGGTATTTATCGATACCTACACCGTTGGCTTTGATGAGCACCAAATGCCTGATGGTGTACCGGAGAATGAATCCTTAGTCGCCTATTTGATGGGAAAAAAAGATGGTGTGGTGAAGACCCCTGAGTGGGCGGAACCCATCACCAAAGTGCCTGCGCAAACCATTCGCCAACTGGCACGTGAATATGCCACAACCAAACCCGCTGCCTTGATGCAAGGGTGGGGACCTCAGCGTCATATTTGTGGAGAACGCTCTGCGCGTGGTGCGACATTGCTGGCAACCATTACGGGAAACGTCGGTGTGAAAGGGGGTTGGGCTGCTGGTTATGGCATGGCCGTGACGCCTGATCTTCGTAAAACACTGGCGGGTCCCAGCCTATTTGAAAACCCTGTTAAAGCGAAAATTAATATTACTAACTGGGTACAAGCCTGTGAGGATGCCAGCCTAGTCACACCGGATAACGGCTTAAAAAATGCAGAAAAACTGGATACCGAAATCAAAATGATTTTTTCCCTTGCGGGAAATTACATGACGAACCAGAACCCCGATATTCGCCATGCCGCCAAAGTGCTGGAGGATGAAAATAAGGTTGAGTTTATCGTCTACAGTGATTTGTATATGACGCCAAGCGCCAAATATGCCGACATCTTACTGCCTGAAACCAGCTTTTTAGAACGCTGGAATGTCGGCGGGACATGGGGTACAGGGAACTACATTATTCTGTCTGAAAAGGTCGTGGAACCTGAATTTGAGCGCCGCAGTGATTATGAATGGCTCTGTGATGTGGCAAACAAATTGGGTGTGGGTGAAAAATTCAGTGAAGGGCGCACGGAAAAGCAGTGGATTGAACATCTGGTCAATGATGCTCATGAAAAACGTCCTGAAGATGGAATTCCCACCTTTGATGAATTGCTGGTTAAACGCCGCCATCTTTTGAAACATAAACCCCACACGGGGCATGTGGCATTTGAGAAAAATATTAAAGATTTAGCCAATAACCCGTTTGAAACCCCATCGGGCAAAATCGAGATTTTTTCGAAACGTCTATATGACCGTAATGACCGCGATATTCCCGCACTCTCTCATTATGTGCCTGCGATTGAAGGCCCTGAAGATGCTCTAACGCAGCAATATCCGCTGCAATTGATTACATGGAAAGGGCGCAACCGCGCGAATTCCACTCAATTTGCGAACCCGTGGTTACAAGAGGTGCAGCGCCAAGAGTTGTGGATCAATCCGATCGACGCGAAGCACCGCCAGATTACGGAGGACGATCGCGTGAAAGTGCATAACGATCGAGGGGTTACGATGGTACCCGTCAAAATTACCTCGCGGATCATGCCAGGAGTGGTGGCACTACAAGCGGGAGCCTGGTGGCAGCCAGATAAAAATGGTGTCGATCAAGGGGGATGTGCCAACGTTTTAACGTCAGCGCGCAGTACGGCAATGGCGCACGGTAATGCCCATCAAACCTTATTGGTGGAGGTAGCAAAAGCATGAGTAAATTCCACGTTTATCCCGCAGTGAGCGACAAACAACTCGGGTTTTATATTGATTCGGCACGCTGCTCAGGGTGTAAAGCGTGTCAGGTGTCCTGCAAAGATAAAAACAATCTCGAAGTTGGACGTAAATTTCGTCGAGTTTACGAAATTACGGGTGGGGAATTTATCGAAAATGGCTGCGGTAGCTGGGAGAACAATGTGTTCGCCTATACCTTGTCTATTTCGTGTAACCATTGTGCTGACCCAATGTGCGTGAAAAACTGCCCAACCACGGCAATGCATAAGCGTGAAGGGGATGGCATCGTGATGGTGAATACGGATAAATGCGTGGGGTGCGGAACTTGCGCGTGGTCGTGTCCATATGGTGCACCGCAGATGAATCCTGAAACCAAACAAATGTCCAAGTGCGATTTCTGTATTGATTTACAACTGCAAGGGCAGACTCCCGTGTGTGTGGCGACGTGCCCACTCGGTGCGATTCAGTTTGGTCCCATTGATGAGCTGCGCGAACGGTTTGGTTCGCAAGCGGATGTGAAAGGGCTGCCAGACTCATCCATTACTCACCCTAATTTAGTGATCCACCCGCACCAAGGAGCGGGGCGTCATACCGTGATCCAAGGAGCGAAAAAATGAATGAATGGCCACTATTGATATTTACCTTGTTGATGCAAGCCTCTATCGGGCTAAGCGTGATGCTGGGGATTTGTGCAAAAAGATTGGCGACGACTCTGGGTGGAAATATTCCTTCGAGCTTTCTGCTGCGCTATTTATTTATCGCTTGTGTGCTAGCGGGAGTGGGGTTGCTCTCCTCCATTACACACTTGGGAGTGCCACTTAATGCGCCTAATTCGTTATTAAACATTTTCTCCTCTTGGCTCAGTCGTGAAGTGGTTTTTACGGCAACTTACTTTACGTTCTTGGGCCTCACTTTTTTGTGGATGTGGTTTAAAAAACGCCTGTCCTATGGGTTACTGGGGCTGGCGATTATCGCGGGGCTGTGTGATGTGTATGCGATGGGATCGATTTACCGTTATACCTCCATGTTAGTGTGGATGAATGACAATACCTACCTGATGTTTTATGGGGCGATGTTGACCCTAGGGGCGGCAGGGTACTATTTATTGGTTAGCTTCTTCCTGAAAGATAAAGGTCAAAATAGGGCGCTCGCATTATTGATGGTGGTGGGCGTGAGCTTAGTGGTTCGTTTGATTTATCAACCATTCTACGAAAACTATTTGCTGGAAACCGCTTACACCAATGAATCCGTCACTTTTCCCATTGATTCAATTAATGCTTATCAACAAATTTGGTCACTGCGTTTAGCCAGTTGGGTGGTTGGGTTTATTGCCATTGTTGCTATCGGCATAGGGGCATTTTACCGAATTAAAGACGAGGCACAGGGCGTTCTGATTGGGCGTAGCCAATATGTTCTTGTGGTGGGTTGCGTTTGTGCTTTGATTGCTGAATTTATGCTGCGTTACTGTTTTTATACAATCCATATTTAAAAATGAATAACCGAGCCAGATAGGTTCGGTTATCTAATTTACGCTTAAAGCATGGGTGACTAAGCTACCTTGATCATTGATATACACTGCAATAAGTTTGCCATTTTGCCGATGACTTCCTTCTAGCTTTTCGGTTGAATATGGTGGGATCATAATGCTTTTCGCGATGGGGGTATTTTGGTTATTTTCATAATAGAGCTGTGAAATATTCAAAAAATAAGGCGTGGGATTTTTAATTGAAAGCTGACTCTCGGAATGCAACGCACTCACGTTATTGATAAACGACTCTATGCCATTGGCAAGCGCTGCAGGTCGATAAAAAACTTTGATACGAATTTGTAGCGCCAGCTGGATAATATTCATTCCTTCTTTATTTTGAGGTTTTGGTGAAATATCAAGTACATTCAGGTAAAAAACGGATTCTCTATCTTGTGGTAAATCCCCACCAATAAATCGAATCCGTAATTGCGTACCATCATGAGCGGCGATTTTGGTCACCGGGGGGGTTACAATAAACGGTGCCTCTGTCGTTTCAGGGGTGGAATGGATATTGCCCTCATCAATCCAACTCTGGACTAAGCTTGCATGTTCACTGTCATTAACGGCTTGAATATTGGCAGATTTTTGGTCGCTTAAGTAAATCAGACGCGTTTTTTTGAGCATTAAGCTCGCGTGCGTTTGTGAGCTAAGAAGAAGCAATATTAAACCGTAAATAATTCCTTGAATATACTGCATTTCTCATCCTTCTAATTGTATGACATGACCACAGTTGCGGTGCTGGATACAGGGCCTTGCGTCACGATGGCAGGGGTATAAGGGTAATAGTAAGCTCCCATGTTGAGGGTAAATGATGGGGAAATGGGACTTCCTTTTGCCACAGTGAAAATAGACGTTGCGGTACTTTGTGCTGACACGCTATTGGATAGAGTGATAGGCGTATTAGGATTACTCGCCATAACGAGTCTAAAACCTACACCGGCAGCGCCTTGGCTGGCGGTGTTATTCATGGTGGTTTTATCTGCTGGGAGTAAGCTGCTGCTGGATAAGAAAATACTGATATCCCTTGATGCGTTGCCTCCCGCAAGAAAATCACTGCAAGTGAAGTTGAGATTAAAGGGGGTGTAACCTGCGCGCGTTGCTGATTTGACGGTACTGATGCTGACGGGAGGCAGAGTCACCACTAAACCTTGGTTTGAAAAATTACAGGTGGTGGTAATAGGGCTATAAGTCACTTGAACGGGTTGTAAATAGATATCATCAGGCTGAGTTGTCCATACAAATCCCAGTAAAAATGCTAAGAGCCTAGCCACCGCATCAAGAAGCCATTGTACAAGACCTAAAGTAGATGCATCCGAAGCAAAAACAACGGGGTTAATGGTTGCGGTGCTTCCTGCAATTTCAATATAGTTCGAGCTTGGTTTGACGGTCACTAGGGTAAATTGCATGGTGAAATTTACATTGAGTTCATTGGCATTGTGGGTGCCGGGGGACAAGTTTGACACATTATTTTTTTCTAATTGGGTGACGGTGACTTCGACTAATTGCTTACCCCCATTAAATCCCACGGTCGCTTTTCGACCTTGAAATGGTGAGGCAATACCTACGACATTGGGGAGTAATCCATTATTGGTACAAGTAAATGTACCGGAAAATATGGTTCGAGAGTCTTTGGTCACGACAGTCGATGAGCTGGTTAAATCGTTTGATAAATTAAAAGCAATCGGGGATGCCGTGACGGTTGACGCTTGTCG
>NZ_WLUG01000067.1:0-13393 GCF_009706505.1 Providencia sp. wls1922
TCTCTTCAGGAACGCCATTGTTAATAATTTTTTGCGTAATTTCTTCAACAACGCTTTCGCATGACGCACTCGCAATCGCTGGAATAAATAATGTTATTAATGTAGCAATAATTATTCTTCTTTTCATATGCAATATTCCTTATAAGCAGGAGTCATTTAATAGAAATTCTTTTAAAAAGCTTAATAAGTATACTTAAATGAAATATTTAAAGCTATCCGTTGATAGTAGTAAAACACTAGAAGGTATCTTCATCTCTAACCCGCTAGTGTTTTATTAATCTGTTAAATGTAGGTTTTTACTGGGCTACTCTCTGTATTGCCTTACCTCCAGCCTCTATGTCTTCACCAACACCTTTAGTGGTGTTACAGGCAGTTAATGTGAAAACAACAGCTAATGAGCAAATAAGAAAACTGATTTTTTTCAACATATTTTCTTCCTTTTAGGTGTGAAGTTATAAGTTACAAAAGATCATTTTTAATTATAGCAGAACAACTTGATTGATATTTTCACTTGCATAGAGCTGTCATATTTTTAGTGTTAATACTTTAAGTATTAACACTTATTATACTGTCAATCAACATTAGCAATGAAGGGTACATTCTATGAAATTAGAAGAGATATTTATCCGTATGCTTAATGTTTTTCAATGCTTGTTAGTCGGTATTCTTTTAATATTATGATCAATCGCTTTACCACTCTGGCTATGGTAATCAAAAACCATTTAAGAACGGCGATGAGCTTATGAAAACATTAGACACAATAAATAATAGTGGCCTAGGTAAAGTCTGGTTTGCTGCGAAAGGAAGCGATAGTGGATATCAGATGAAGCACGAAATGTCGTCACCAGTATACACGACAAATTTTGATGAGTTGCCTGTGGCGAGCGCTTGAAAAGGTCATGCCTTGGGTCATGGAATTTAACTAGACGTTTTTTTACTCATCATCTAAATGGAATTTGTGTAACATTCGATGAGCAATAGGTGCAAATATCAATCCTAGAGTGGTCATAAAAACCAGACTGGTGAATACACCATAAAAAGCGAAAAAAATCTTTCCTGAAATGTTTTGCGGAACAATGTATGGACCAATTCCATTAGCTATAAAGGCACTGTTGAATGTGGCATCATGCCAACTTATGCTCGAATCAAAAGCTATATGCCCGACAATGCCAATGAGTAAAGTGGTAACGATAAGTGCAAAAGCGTAACCAAAATGTAATAGCATTCGCTTTAAAAAAGCGCGGAAAGAAATTAATGGCATATTTTTAGATTCAAACATAATTTTTCCTAAAAAGTAATTTAGTGAGGTAATTACATAATAAACTTATGTAAGATTACCTAAAATTTTTATTTTGACAATAGTGTCATAAGTTAGGCTAAATTCGCGTATTTTTTCGTTTGTTGCAATTTATATTCTCGCTAAGTTAGCATAACTGAAACTTATCAGTGGGATGGTGAGATGAACAAAAATGAACTTATGGAATATATCCAGAGTAATTATGGTGCTGTCGCTGAGTACCCATGGGCTAAGTTTCCTAGTTACATTATTTATAGACATAAAAATAACGCAAAGTGGTTTGCTGTCATTCTGACGATTTCTTCAAAGAGATTATACGAAAGCGAGAGTGATGAGATGGTTAATATTATAAACCTCAAATCTCCTCCTGAATTAGTTGGTTCATTGAGGTTAAAGGAAGGGGTATATCCAGCATATCATATGAATAAAGAGCACTGGATTACTATAAAGTTGGACAGTGGATTTCCTGAAGATGAGCTTAAAGCGTTGATTGACGAGAGTTACAAATTGACTGCATAAGCTTAATCATTGATAGTGCAACACTAAATCGATAGATGAATCTTATTTAAACTGGTTATATATACTCATTGCAATATAACTTGGAGTGAATATGAACAGAGCATCATTATCTAAAAGTTCTCCTGATGCGTATAACAAATTGATTGAGATTAGCAATTATATTGATGAGCAAGCAGTATCATTAGGATTGGAAGAAGGATTTATCCACCTGCTTAAATTGAGAGTTTCCCAAATTAACGGCTGTGCTTTTTGCGTGAGACTTCATACCCAAGACGCTCAAAAATGCAATGTGAGTATTGATAAAATCGCATTGGTTACTGTATGGGAAGAAGCAGATTATTTTTCAGAAAAAGAGAAAGCTGCATTCTTATTGGCTGAATCAGTCAATATGGTTCATGTGGGGCATATACCTAATGATGTTTATGAAAAAGCCGCGGAGCACTGGAGCGATGAGCAACTAGTATTAATTGAATGGGTATCTATCATCATAGGTTCTTTTAATCGCATTGCTATCGCGAGCCGCTATAAAGTGAAGCCGTAATTATAGCAGTCTTATTCGCTAGTCGAATTATAGGTTAATATTAGTGATACTTGTCCTATATTTACAATAAGTAAAGTGACTTCATTTTTAATCTACGTGACACTGGATCGTGCGTATTAATCAGCTAATGGAGTAATTACTTATGTTCCCAGAGTATCGTGATTTAATCTCGCAACTTCGTCAGTCAGATCCTGATTTTAGAGCCTTATTTAATAGGCATAATCAACTCGATCATGAAATAGCTAGACTGGAGCATCCAGACAGAAGTGGGTATGGCACTGATGTTATCGAGTTAAAAAAAGAAAAACTTCGTCTCAAAGAAGAGATACATCAAATACTTAAAAACCCGCCAGAATTGAGTTAAATCGATAAATTACGACAATTCATAGCCTCGCCAAGTGTGGGGCTTTTTATTGATTTTATTAGAAGTAATTTGCACTTAATCCTATATGCGGAACTACTTAGCTAAGATAGTGTGTCCGAAAAGGAGAATATATATGCCTGTATTTAACCCAATAGAAATGATCGCAGAAGTGATGATGAGCTCTATCAGTATGATTGCAACGCCTGTGGAATACCTACTTTATAGTGGAAAAATAACAGAAATATTCATGATGAATGTATTTTATATTCAACCCTAAGGGCGCTCTCAAATACATCAATAAACGAGACTTAGCATAAAGTGAAAGCTAAAGGCTTTATGCTAAGAGGAGAGTTTAAATATTATGATTCTGGATTTAAATAAGCGTCGAGCAGTGTGTGAAGTTCAACATTTAATACTGAGCTTAGTGCAATAAGATGTGCAACATATATAGATGAGGAGCCGTCTTCATATTGGGAGTATGTGCGCTCTGAAACTGAAATGGCTTTGGCTATCTCGGTGACAGTTATTTGACGAGCGAGACGCTGTTCTTTGATGAATTGACCTAAAGAGAGGTTGTTAAGTTTTCTTTCGTTCATCTGTACAGCCCTAAAATTAGTGGTGGACAATAAATAACATAGATATGTTAAACGTTAATAGGGAAGTATCTGCATTTTGGTGATGATAGGATAATTTTATGATAATTATCCTAATGTATGGTAATTCGCTCTTACTGGTTTTTTAGTGCGTATTGAACTGCACTTTGCGCATGAATTGCCGTGGTATCAAAGACGGGCACGGAAGTATCATCTCCATTTACCAGCAATGTAATTTCAGTACATCCAAGAATAATACCCTCAGCACCTTGTTCAACGAGTGATTTCATAATGCGTTGATACTCGGTTCGTGAAGCCTCAGAGATAACGCCTAAACACAGCTCATTGTAGATAATATCGTGAACGATTTTTCTGTCTGTCTCATTCGGTGTGATAACGCTTAAATTAAATTTATCAATCAGACGATCTTTATAAAAAGCTTGCTCCATGGTAAATGCAGTACCTAACAACCCAATAGTTTTAATGCCTGATTGTATTATTTTTTCGCCTGTTGCATCTGCAATGTGAAGGAGAGGAAGGTTTGATTTTTCTTCGATTTGGGAAGCAACTTTGTGCATCGTATTTGTACACAAAACTAAAAAATCAGCGCCAGCAGCTTGTAAACTCATCCCTGCTTTTGCTAAATGGTCAGCAGCAAGATCCCATTGACCGTGAGATTGAAAATGCTCCACTTCAGCAAAATCAACACTGTATAAAACAATCTTAGCGGAATGCAACCCTCCTAGTTTTTGCTTAACACCTTCATTTATTTGCTGATAATAGAGTTGGGTTGATTCCCAGCTCATTCCCCCGATAAGTCCTATAGTCTTCATTGCTAAGTACCTTATATGTGTTTTTTTCTTACTATACTGAGCGTATTTATGGGGAGTCAATCCGTTAATATCATTTTTTATCAATAATATAAATAAAGCTGAGATTATTTTTAACTGATAACTATCTTACTAGTTTTAATATTGGAGTTATCTTTCTATAATTAATCGTATATTAGAGATTAACTTCATTTTTATTTTTTGAAAGATTAATTGATAACGCACAGGGACTGTCCAGTAAATCTTTATTAAATAATATTTTATTGCTGCTATACTACTAAAGTTACTTATTTTATTTTTTGGATAAATAGTAAGTAAAATAAACCTAGTGACCTACACTGACTATTTTTTTTGATGTTCAGTTTATGAATTTAAATTTTTAGTTAAGGAGTTTATGATGGTAAGTAATAATCAGGCTCGTCGTTTATTAGGGATGCCGTTTAAATTAAGTCGTTCTAAGCGTAATATTCAAGTCTCTGTGATTGCAAAGGAAAATGCTACGACTTTACCTGAAAACCTGAAAGATAAGCAATTTGTTGCGGTACAGAAAAATAAAGCAACCGAGAAGAAAACCTATCATTCCGTCAGCGTATTTTATCCAGAATATATCTAATTTAATTTTAGGGTAAGATGTGACCCTCTAGATTGACTAGAGGGTTTCTGTTCCTCAATAATAAATTCCTTTCATATATCCATGTCTTTTTTTGAATTATCTGATGGTATTTTATCATTGGAATGATTCATGATCCTTCAGTAATTTTTTGTGATCGCGACTAAGTTTCTATCTATTAAAGAAAATAAAATAGTGTGATAGTCATATTCTGTCGATAAAATCGGGAGCGAGAATAATGATAAATACAACTAAAATGGATATGTGTAGATGAAATTATGCCAATGGATGCTATTTTTTTGTTTTCTATTTATAAATGGTTGTTCAACACAATTTAAAACTGAAGATGAATCAAATAAGCTGAAGTTTAGTATTCAGCACGCTAACACGATCCCGATTAAGGATTCAGTTGAAACATTGACAGTGGCGGATATGCTGCCCGGAGATATCCTTTTGTCTTCAGCAACGGGGGTGAACTCGTGGGGGATCCGCTTATTTAGTGTGAGTGGGGTGAGTCACGCTTCTATTTATTTAGGATTTGGTCAGGTGGCAGAATCGGTTGGAAGTGGAGTCAGAATTATTCCTCTCGACCAAGCAATCACGGATTCTAATAATATGGTTGTATTACGGCATAACTTATTAACGTCATTTCATGCAGAAAAACTGCGTGAGTTTTCTACTGCTAATGACGGAGGCAAATACAACATGAAAGGGATCATCATGATTGCGCCGTGGATGCTGACAAAACGCGTGTGCGAATTACCACTAATTGGACAGACTATCCGTAATTTTTGCCTTAAAACACTGGCTACAGTGCAATTAGGGGATGATATTGAACAAGCCAACGGTTTCTTTTGTTCGCAGTTTGTCCTAGATGCGTATAAATATGCCGGTGTACCACTGTTTGAAGGGAACTCATCATGGATTACGCCTGCTGATATTTTGCACATGCGTTCAGGGGATGTACCAACCTTTATGCCGACAGAACGTTTAACCTATGTTGGACATTTGAAAAACTGGAGCTTTGGGGGCGCGATCCTCAATAAGTGATGAGGTATTGCAGGCGAAGTTTTGATGAAATACTGTTTGCCATAGAATAAAAAAAGGCCAACTCAAACGAGTTGGCCAGCTAAACTGGAAGCAATGTGAGCAATGTCGTTGTGAAAAGACCGAGTAATTTACTCAACTATTCACGAGATAAAAGATAACTATTCTCATTTAAGAAATCAACCCCTTTTTTCATATAACTATTATAATTTTTTATCCCATCATAAATCCCAAAAATGCTTAAAAAACAAATTGATCAATAGTTTTATTGGTTTGTTTTAATGGAATCTCAGTTAATTCCTACGAAAAATATTTAACATTTTTTGCTTTTTCTCTGAGTGATGAAGTGAATTTTAGTGCTGATAAAGAAATAATGTTGTTAATTTGTAGCCGGAGATCTCATTTATCTTTTGAGATAAGAGACATTTACGTACAGTTGATTATAATTTTATTGTTAATGTTTATTCGATAATTTATCAGGAGGGCTTATGTACAAAACAATTTTGGTCCCTATCGATCTCACTGAAGAAGAGTTGACCAGTAAAGCGGTTCGTCATGCGGTAAATTTAGCGAAACAATCTGGCGCAAAAATTCACCTGATCCACGTATTGCCTATCTCTTCGGCAATTATCAATGCATATGCGCTGGGTTATATGGAAATTAAAGACCGCGCGACAGTGAAAGCAGAAGAAGACATGAAAATGCTGATGGATTCGATTGATCTTCCTCATGATGATGTCAGTTACACTATTACGTTTGGTTCACCTCGTGATGAAGTGATTAACACCGCAAAAGATATTAATGCCGATATTATTGTGATTGGCTCTCGCCGTCCAAATATTACGACTCACTTGTTAGGTTCTACTGCGGCAGGAATTGTTCGTTACGCAGAAACATCCGTACTGGTTGTTCGTTAATTTATTCTTTTTTAAAACCTATGCAATGAAGTTCCCGTAATGTTGCATAGGTTTTTTTATGTCGTTTGCAAGGTCATTGTTGAATTGGCATATCGGCATGGACTGAGTAGGATTTTTATGGAGAAATTCACTAAAGAATTAATGCGCATGGAACATTTTGTTTTACGAGTTCTGCGTTTTTATTTTTTAGCGTTATTAGTGTTTTTCATTGGCTTACTGCCTGGGATTATTGGTTTTTATTTTATTGAAGGGCATTCGATAATGGAATCTATGCTGAATGCATTATCAATGCTGAGCGGCCAAGCGATTGAGCCGGCACCAATCACCCAAACAGGCCGTTTCTTTATCGCTATTTACGGTTTATTTTTACAAAGTGTATTCATTATTAGTATTGGCTTAATCGTCACGCCGTTTATTCATCGCATATTACATAAGTGGCACTTAGAAGAGGATTAGATTGAATAAAGTGCCAAATGTTGTGGTTATTTTACTGAATTGATTTTCAGATTAGTAAACCAGTTCACGACATTTTGATTTTATTCAGACTATACTTTTGTTGGCAAAAAATAACCATTAAACCGCTATCTCATCTATTCAAAAAACGAATAAATTGAATGAGAGATACATCCTTGAGAGGGGCTTATATGAATAAAACTATTTTGGTTCCCGTTGATATTTCTGAAGATGCATTGACTGATAAAGCGTTAAAGCAAGCTATTCATTTAGCAAAAATGGATAACGCTAACATCCATCTATTTCACTCAGTACCGGATGTTTCAAGATTTTCGATGAGTTATAGCTATCATTATGATTTGCTTGCATCATTTACAAAAAAGGCAATAGAACGTTCGGAAGAACAGCTTGTTGAACTGGTTAATCATATTGTGAAAGATATGGATTTCCCAGCAGATAGGATCTCTTATAAAGTGGAGTTCGGCTCTCCAAGAGAAAAAGTGTTAGATGAAGCTGAGAAAGTTCATGCCGACCTTATTGTGGTTGGCTCGCGTAACCCAAGTATTTCAACACACTTATTAGGTTCGAATGCTTCAGGGATCGTCTCTTATGCGAAAATATCCGTTTTAGTCGTAAGATAATTTTATTGTTTAATATACAGATTGGATTCATAGAAAAGACCTGAGTTATCAGGTCTTTTTTTAGGGTAATTAAGATTTATTGACCGTTTCTTTAGCGTGCTCAATAGCTGTTAATGCTTGGCTACATGCTTGCTCTTGTGTATCTTCAGGATAACTTGCGAGGGTTTTTCTCGCGTCTTCTAATTGTGATTTCATTAATGCGATTTGTTCATTCGCATTAGGCTCATTTTTATATTGTTCTTCAGCTTGTTGAACTAGCGCATTCATTTCTTTGAAATATTTGTCACAAACTTGTCCTGCATTTGCATTCAATGCAGTCAGCGAAACAAATAGACCCAATGCAATTGGCAGAATATTTTTCATCATATTTTCACTTTCAAAAGTCATATTTCGGTCAGCATAGCATCCCATTTTTTAAAAAGACATCGACCAATGATGAATATTTCAGTGAGTTTTAATTTTTATCAAATTAATCATGCCAATATTAAAGCAAGTGGCTATAGCATAAATTGCAAACTATAAATGATAATCATTATTGACTGCGTGTAATAATAAAGTGTACATTTCAGTACATTTTATTGAGTTAACAACCCAACGTAAGGAATGATAATGAATAACAGTATTATGATTAATACTCAGAACTGGCCTGTCTGTGCTATGAATACGTTTCCAACGTCAATGATGGAAACTCAGTCATGGTTATCGGAACTTGAGCAATTATTAGCGAAAAAGACGCCATTTGTTTTAATTTATCCGCCAATGGAACCGAAAGGAAAACCAACAGCAGAAGACATGGAGTGTATGAAATTTGTACGTCGTTGGTTGAAAGAAGGAAGAGGGGCGATGGCAGAATATTGTCGAGCTATGGTGATCACATTACAGCCAGATGGGAGAGATAAAGATGAAATGGAGCGTACAGCACCGGTTATTTCATCTCTGTATGGACCTGAAGTTTTTTTAGTGGGGAGCTCCCAAGCTGCGCAACAGCAAGCCACTGAAATTTTAAATGGGCTATGATTTACTGGCACTAATTTTACGAATATAGCTAGCGATGATATCCACAGAAAGCCCAATTTGTTGATGGATAAATTCATCGCTAGGTTTAAAGTTTTCGACACAGAAAGTTTTGATAAAAACATCCGCTTTTAGCATCTCTAAATAACGGGATGAAATGCTTAACAGTGTGTCGTTATCGACTTTGACAGTCGGAATTTGTGCAAGCTTTTCGGCAAGGCGCTGATAGCTTTGTACGGGACCTTGTTCGAAAAAGAGTTGGCTAATCTCAGGGAAGCGGTTGTATTCCCCTAGTATTAAGCGGTATAGCCCGATAGATTGGGGTTTAATCACATTGACTAAAAAACGCGAACCATAAAACGATAATACCGCTTCAATGCTGTCTAAAGGCGGCTCTTTATGGTCTGGTTCAGTAAAAATATCGTCTATCATATATGCCACAACTGCGGCAAATAAACCTTCTTTATCCCCAAAGTTTTTATATAACGTCGAACGGGAACCGCCCGCGCGTTCGATGATCATATCTAATGTCGTGCCTTCAAAACCATATTGCAGAAAAATATCCGCCGCAGCCGTAATAAGTGCTTGGTGGCGACGCTGTCCTTTTGGTGTTTTGGCGGAACTTGTCTGGTTCATGAAATCAATTTCCTAACAAAATGGCGGCACGAGGCTAAATTATCTGAAAGAGGTCATAATTCAGTTTGTTATTTTCCTCTATGATGTATATGAATATTATCATGTTTAAATCAATATCTGAATTTTTGTCAAATCCTTGGGGGAGAGAATGAAGGATTGCACGATTGATGAAAAAACGCAGAGAGAAGAAGAAGTTGTTGATACACAGAGAGAAATTACAAAGCTGTGTATTGAATGCGGTTTGCTGCTATTACAGCATGGGGCTGAGAGTATGCTGGTTGAGCAATTAACAACACGCTTAGGTATCGCTTTGGGCGCTAACCAGGTAGATAGTGCGATTTCATCTAACTCACTCGTATTAACCACAATCATCGATGGGCGCTGTTTAACATCGACTCGGCGGATTATTGACCGTGGCATTAATATGCATGTAGTGACTGAAGTTCAGCATGCGGTGATCCTCGTTGAGCATCATTTACTTGACCGTAAACAACTACAAAAAAAATTAGCAGGTATCAAACCATTACGTTATCCCCGCTGGTTAATGGTGGTGATGGTGGCGCTTTCTTGTGCTTGCTTCAGTTCCCTTAACGGTGGTGGTTGGGAAAGTGCGTTGATCACCTTTATGGCGAGTGGCTGTGCGATGTATATCCGGCAAGTGTTAACATCTCGCCAGATTAACCCATTGATTAACTTCTGTATTACAGCATTTGTCGCGACATCCGTTTCGGGGTTATTACTCAAAGTACCTTATTTAAATGTGACTGAAACCATTGCAATGGCGGCAAGTGTGCTGCTACTAGTCCCAGGATTTCCATTAATTAATGCGGTGGCGGATATGTTTAAAGGCCATGTGAATACAGGGATCGCTCGTTGGATGATGGCGAGCTTATTAACGCTGGCAACTTGTATCGGCGTGGTACTGGCAATGATCATTTGGAATCTAAGGGAGTGGGCCTAATGTTTTTCATTGAGCTAATTGAGAAAATGGTCTTAGCGGCTGTCCCCGCCGTCGGCTTTGCAATGGTATTTAATGTGCCTGTGAGGGCGCTGAAATATTGTGGGCTATTAGGCGCGATTGGTTATGGTTCACGAATGATTTTAATGTCGCTGGGTTTGCAAATTGAATGGGCGAGTTTTCTTGCTGCGATTTTAATTGGCATGATTGGCATCCAGTGGTCGCGTTGGTGGCTGGCTCATCCAAAAGTTTTTACCGTTGCAGCGGTTATTCCTATGTTTCCGGGGATCAGCGCTTATATCGCAATGATTTCTGTGGTGAAAATTTCTCAATATGGCTATACCCCAGAGTTAATGGAAACGCTGGTTACTTACTTTTTAAGGGCATCTTTTATTGTCGGTGCGCTCTCTATCGGCATTTCATTACCGGGATTATGGCTATATCGCAAAAAACCAAGTGTTTGATGCTCAAGAATATTTCATTGTTTGAAGTCATTAAGCAGTAAACCACGTCATAGCAAAAGCGTTAATTGATAGTGATTAACGCTTTTTGTTAATAAAGTTTGTTATCTATTCTTTGTATATTATTGCACAAATTCCGATATTGCTTTTGGTGTAATAAAATTGAGTATCAATTGATATCAAAAAGACTTATATTTCATTCAACTAGCGAGTATACATAGCGTATTCAGCAATTTTTGCATGAATAACTTGCGTGTTGTATTTAATAAATTGCTTTTTTTCCTATCAATGGTGTTATTTTGAAACAGATTTTTTATTTTTCGCGCATGATCATTGCGTTAGTATGTTTTTCCTCGTTATTTATCTCTTCCGTTTATGCTGCACCGAACAACTTCACTGAAGCGAAAACGTCCAGTAAAAGCCTCGTTTATGGTGATCAAAATCATCAAGGACAAGGAACGCTATACTGTGGCTGTGAGTGGGAATGGACAGGTAAAAGTGGTGGACAAGTTGATTTAGCCTCCTGTGGCTACCAAGTGCGCAAGCAGCAGAGCCGTGCGGAGCGTATTGAGTGGGAACATATCGTTCCTGCTTGGGTGTTTGGTCATCAAAGACAGTGCTGGCAAAATGGCGGTCGTAAAAATTGCGTCTCAACTGACCCAGTGTTTTCTCGAATGGAGGCTGATATGCATAACCTCGCACCTTCAATTGGGGAAGTGAACGGTGACCGCAGTAATTGGAGTTATGGTCAGTTACCTGCTAATGCGCCTTATTCTTACGGTGCATGTCGTAGTCGTATTGATTTTAAACAGAGAATCTTTGAGCCACGCGACGAGGTAAAAGGGCAGGTTGCACGGGTCTACTTCTATATGCATGACCGTTATAACTTATCCATGTCACGCCAACAGCAGCAGTTATTTATGGCGTGGGATAAACAGTACCCAGTGGATGAATGGGAACAAAAACGTGACCAGCGTATTGCTAAAATGATGGGGCACCATAACCCATTTGTGACGGGCGAAAGAACATGGAGTTTAGGACACAAAAATAGCGGCGATGGCTTAAACATGAGTGATAAGCCCAGTGAAATAGTTCCTCTGCCAGCACCTCAATCTACCCCAAACAAGGAAAATGAGATGCAGGTAAAAGGTAACCGTAATTCAAAGAAATATCATTTATCCCACTGTTCTGGCTTTAAAACCTTATCGGATAAAAATGCAGAATTCTTTGCTAATGAAGCGGATGCTCAAGCAAAAGGTTATCAGCTTGCGGGTAATTGTAAACCACGCTAATTAAATTTAAGCTGTAATAATGCAATGTATTGATGGGTTATTGCAGCTTTTATATGATATTTCTCACATTTTATCTGATGGGCAGGTGAATTTACACATTTCCTGTTAATTTAATGTTGCAATTCAAAAAAAACACGCGCTATATTTAATATAAGGAAACGTTGTAGGTTGATGATATTAGGGTCAATGTAATATTTATAGTGCGAGTGAATTATTTTTTATATTGTCATAATATTGTCATGCAGATTCTTTAGTTTACGAGTATCGCCTGTATAGGAGAAACTAATGAGAACTAGGTGTTTGTTAATCAATGTGCGAGACCGGTTACCACTCCATCATGAAACTGACATGATGAGATTGCTAACCGGTTTTTTTATACCTAAATTATCAACCTAAGTTACACAAGAGCTTGAAGGGAGCTCCTCTCTGTTTTGAATAGTTCGTCATCTGAAATTGACATCATCGATACCTGGAAGGGTTAATACTATGAGTAGACAGAAAGCTGCAACAAAAGCACGTCGTGAAATGAAACGTACATCACGCAAAGATCGTTCAGGGAGGTATGATATGAACAACGTTACCTCCTTCGCTGAATTTACGGGCATTGAGCCGATAGGTATGGCGAAAGAACGTCGCGATGAAACTCCGATAACACCACGTAATGAAGCCCAAAAGCTCTATATTAATTCCATCAAACACAAACAACTGATTTTTGCTAATGGTGAGGCAGGGTGCGGTAAAACCTATATTAGTACTGCGTTAGCCGCAGATGCCTTGATTAACAAGGAAATCAGTAAAATCATTGTGACCAGACCGGTATTGCAAGCGGAGGAAGATCTTGGGTTCTTGCCGGGAGATATGTCTGAAAAGTTTGCGCCTTATTTCCGACCCGTTTATGACGTATTAATGAAGCGATTAGGCGCTTCGTTCCTGCAATATTGTTTACGCCCTGAGATTGCTAAAGTCGAAATAGCACCATTTGCTTATATGCGCGGTCGCACATTCGAAAATGCTATTGTTATTCTCGATGAAGCGCAGAACGTCACAGTCACTCAAATGAAGATGTTTTTAACCCGTTTGGGTGAGAACGTAACGGTAATTGTGAACGGTGACGTAACCCAATGTGATTTACCAAGCGGCGTTCAGTCAGGTTTGGGGGATGCGTTACAGCGTTTTAGTAGCGATGAAATGGTCTCGATGGTCAACTTCACGATTGATGA